>PFGS01000201.1 GCA_002783525.1 Ignavibacteriales bacterium CG12_big_fil_rev_8_21_14_0_65_30_8
GGCAAGGGCTTTGATTTTTAATTCAGTACTAATTTTAATAGATAATTCTTTTTCTGAAATGGATAATGAAATAAAATTTGAATTATTTGATCTTATAAAAAATATTTCAAAAAAATATGCTGTCTCTTTTCTTATAAATACAACAAATATTTATGATGCAATTTATTTATCAGAAAATATTTATTTAATGAAAGAAGGGAATTCTAAATTTTTAAAATCAATAAATCTTTTTGAAGAATGGAAAAACTTAGAGACAGAAGATAGAAGGAACAGACAACAAAAAGTAACAGAAAAAATTATCAATATTTTTGCAAAAAATAGTTTGAATAATGTACATTAAATTTTTTAAGGGGCTTTTATGACAAAAAAAATTGATGAATTAAGAAAGAAAAAATCAAAAGCAAAATTAGGCGGCGGAAAAGAAAGAATAAAAAAACAGCACGACAAGGGAAAACTTACTGCAAGAGAAAGAATTGAATTACTTGTTGATGAAAATTCATTTGATGAAATTGATATGTTTGTTATACATCGTGCTAGAGCCTTTGGACTTAATAAACGTCACTATCCAGGGGATGGAGTTGTAACAGGTCTTGCTAAAATTGATGGAAGACAAATTGCTCTTTACAGCCAAGACTTTACAGTTTTTGGTGGCTCTCTTTCCGAAACGCACTCTGAAAAAATATTAAAGATAATGAGCATTGCTTTAAAGAATGGAATTCCAATAGTTGGACTTAATGATTCTGGTGGTGCAAGGATTCAGGAAGGTGTTGTAAGCCTAGGTGGTTATGCCGATATATTTTTACAAAATACACTGGCATCCGGAGTTGTGCCTCAAATATCCGCAGTGATGGGTGATTGTGCTGGGGGTGCTGTTTATTCCCCGGCAATTACAGATTTTATATTTATGGTAAAGAATACAAGCCATATGTTTGTTACTGGTCCAAATGTAGTAAAAACAGTGACACATGAAAAAGTTAGTTTTGAAGATCTGGGTGGTGCTGTCACACATGCAACTAAAAGCGGAGTTGCACATTTTATATATGAAAATGAAATAGAGACTTTACAAAATATAAGGAAATTACTCAGCTATATTCCTTTAAATTTTATGGATCGCCCAAGTGATATTAAATTTGATTTTTCAAAATTAAAAAGCAACACAAAACTAAATGATATAGTTCCTGAACAATCAAACAAACCATATGATATGAAAGAAGTTATTTCTTGTCTTGTTGATGATAATGATTTTTTTGAAGTACATAGTGATTTTGCTCAAAATATAATTGTTGGTTTTTCAAGAATAGGAGGAATGTCAATTGGTATTGTTGCAAATCAACCAATGGTTCTTGCAGGTGTTTTAGATATTGATGCTTCTGTTAAAGGTGCCAGATTTGTAAGATTTTGTGATGCATTCAATATTCCATTGTTGGTATTAGAAGATGTACCGGGATTTTTACCGGGAACGGCTCAAGAATGGGGAGGTATAATTAAACACGGCGCAAAATTACTTTATGCTTTCTGCGAAGCAACAGTACCAAAGGTAACTGTAATTACAAGAAAAGCATATGGCGGTGCTTATGATGTAATGAATTCAAAACACATCAGAGGCGATTTTAATTTTGCTTGGCCAACGGCTGAGATTGCTGTTATGGGCCCGAAAGGAGCTGTTGAAATAATATTTAAAAAAGAAATTGAAAAAGCAAAAGATCCAAAAGCAGAATTAGAAAAAAAATTAGCAGAGTATAAAGAAAAATTTACTAATCCTTATATTGCAGCTGAAAGAGGATTTATAGATGATGTTATTGAACCGTCAGAAACAAAAATAAAATTAATAAAATCATTTACATTACTTAAAAATAAAGTTGATAAAAATCCTAAGAAAAAACACGGAAATATACCATTGTAAATTTTATTTTAAGCTAATTACTACTTCATTTTATACTTGATATAAACTTATATAACAACTATATTTACAATAAGTTATAACTACGGAATCTAAATGCATAAAAAAATTATATCATTATTAATAGTTTTTATTCTTTCAATTATTATTTCTTCATGTGCTACACAAAATGAAATTATTGATAATAAAACTACTGTTCCTGAAACTCTAAACACCAACCAAATTGTCAATCAATTATTAGAACAAGCAAGACAAGATTATCTTTCAGCGATAGAGAATGTTAAAATAGATAGTGTAATTGATGCAATTGAGAATTTTGAATCTGCACTAAATATAATTAATAATTTAAGTTACTATCCGGGAATTGAAGATAATGATGCATATTCTGAATTAGAAAATTCAATTGTTGAAGATTATAAAAATTTAATAAATAAGCTTGATAAAATACCGGATGATGTTTCTATATCGGTTTTAGATGAATGGATGAATAAATCTATTCCTGAAATTGATCTAAAAATTACTCATCAAAAATCTAATATTAAAAGATTTGAGCCAATAGGTTATAATTATGAAATGCCGTTGGAAATAAATCCTTTGGTTCAACAATGGTTAGATTATTTTCAGAATAGAGGAAAAGATGTTATAAAAAGATGGTTTGAAAGATCAGGCAGATATTTCCCAATGATGGAAAGAATTTTCAAAGAAGAAGATGCACCAAGGGAATTGTTATACCTAAGTATGGTTGAAAGTGGTTTAAATCCAAGAGCCAGATCCTGGGCCAGAGCTGTTGGTATGTGGCAGTTTATTAGAGCAACAGGAAGGCTATATGGTCTTCAATCAGACTTCTACACAGATGGCCGCAGAGATCCGGAACTTTCAACAAGAGCTGCAGCTAGACATTTAAAAGATCTTTACAATGAATTAGGCGATTGGTATTTAGCAATTGCAGCATATAATTCAGGTATTGGTTGGGTTAACAGAGCTAAAAGAAATTCAGGCGGCGATGATTTTTGGTCAATCAGATGGTTTTTACCAAGAGAGACTAGGAATTATGTTCCTCAATATATTGCAGTTTGTCTTATTGCCTCTAATTTAGAAAAATATGGAGTTACTGATTTAGAATATAAAACTCCATTTGAATATGATACATTTTTTGTTAAAGAAGCAATTGATATGAATTTTCTTGCTTCAATTGCCGGAACAGATGTAAAAACTCTTCAAGAAATGAACCCTGTATTAACACAACAAAGCACACCTACCAAAAAACAAGGTGGATTTAATCTTAAAATTCCAAAAGGAACTTTTAATAGTTTTGCAAAAGGGATGCAAAATATTCCGGCTAGTGCTCGTGTTCATTTTCTTTTTCATGTTATAAGAAGAGGTGAAACATTATCAGGCATTGCTTACCGGTATGGTATAAGTACAGGCAAATTAGCAGATGCTAATAATATATCTATTCGTTCAAGAATTTATGTCGGTAAAAAATTAAAAATACCTGTTATAAATTCCGGTAAAGTAAATTATGCTTACAATCCTGATATTGAAACAGCAGTTAATTCAATTAATAATGATGACGATAAAATTGATGAGAATGTGGAAGTTGCAATTGATACATCACCACAGATCAATCTTGATTATGAAGTTCCAGAAGGATATTTAGCGGTTAATTATACAGTAAAAAGAAAAGACAGTTTAATTGGTATTGCAAATTTATTTGAAGCAAGAGTAAGTGATCTAAGGAACTGGAATAATATTCCCTATACTTCATCAGTAATTGTTGGGCAAAAGTTAAAAATATATGTACCGAAAGAAAGGAAAGATTTCTTTGCCGAACTAAATGAAAAGAATAAAGATACTTTAATAACTTCGGTCCCTGTGGTTAAAAAAGGAAGGGGAATCTGGCAATATCACAGAATACGATATGGAGAAAGCTTATCAACAATTGCTGAAAATTACAGAGTTAGTGTTAGCAGCTTAAAAAGATGGAATAATTTAAGAACAAGTAGAATTTATGTAGGAAATAGATTAAGAATTTACGGAACTGAAAAAGATATTATAAAAAATAAACCTAAGACTGTTACAAAAATTGTTTCACCACCTTCAGGAGATGTTATAAATTATATTGTGAAAAAAGGCGACACGATAAGTGAAATTTCTGAGAAGTTTCACATTCCTGTTAGTGATATTAAGGCTTGGAATAATTTGAGAACAAGTAGAATAGTTGCCGGTAAGACTTTAAAATTATATGGTAAAAAACAAATAGAGATTACCAACCTTGAAAAAGTTGATAAAGTTACACCTAAAATAAATAATGATAAAAATATTATTTATTACACAGTTCATAGAGGTGATGAAATAAGTATAATTTCTGAAAAGTTTGCCGTTTCAATTGCAGATATTAGAAAATGGAATAATTTAAGTTCAAATAAAATTAGAACCGGCGATAAGCTAAAAATTATTTTGAAGTCTAATAAAAATGTTATTCCAGAAATTGATTCAAAAAAAATATTAACAAAAGAACCTGTAAAAGAAAAAAAGCCAAAAGAAGGTATTTATGTTCTAGTTAAATCAGGTGATACAATTAGTGAAATAGCTGAAAAATATTATGTGTCTATTTCAGATATAAAAAAATGGAATAACTTATCCAGTAATAAAATAGTTGCTGGTAAAAAGTTAAATATAATTCCCGGACAACCTCTTGATCCTAAAAAATTAAATAACAATACAAATTTAATTGTTAAAAATGATAACAATAAGACACATATTGTGAGTAACGGTGAATCTCTTTGGACTATAGCAAGAAAGTATGATACTTCTATTCAAAAACTAAAAGAAAAAAATTCTTTGGCTTCAAATAAGTTAATTGTTGGCCAAAAACTTATTGTCGAATAATTATTAACTACTCAACTAAAAGGTTTTCATGATTTCTAAAATAAAATATACCAGTATTGTATTAATATTTTTTGTATTATTTAGTCAAAACATATTTTCTCAATCAGTAAATGATAGTCTGACAAATATAAATTCACAAAAAGAATATTTAATTAAGCACAACAATAAAATTAAGGGTGAGATTGACAGTCTAAATATGGTCCTTAAAAATTTAGATGTTGTACTAAAAGCTAACTTGAAGAATTTATATATACTAAAGTACGGAGAGGAAGATGGAAGTAGAGTTGCTAACAGAAAAGTATGGAAAGGAATGACAGAACAAATGCTTCAAGACGGTTGGGGAAAAGCAGATACTGTAACCGCAAATTCTTATAAATGGGGACTTTATACTCAATGGACTTACGGCGATATTACATTCTTTTTTAAGAATGGAAAACTATTTGAATGGGAAGATAAATCTAAAACCAAAAAAGGTAATTAATCTTGTTCAAGGTTGGAAAAATAGAAAAAGAAAAAGCTATTCTACTTGCACCAATGGAGGATGTTACTGATATTTCCTTCAGATTGATATGCAAAGAATTAGGTGTAGATATAGTTTATACTGAGTTTGTAAATGCAGAAGGATTGGTAAGGGCTTCAGAAAAAACTCATAAAAAATTAAAGATAATTGAAGAAGAAAGACCGGTAGGAATTCAGATATACGGAAGTAATAATAAATCAATGGTATCGGCTGCAAAAATTGCTGAAGAAGAATCACCAGATTTAATTGACATAAATGCAGGATGCTGGGTGAAAGGTGTAGTGAAATTAGGTGCAGGAGCAGGTTTACTGAAAGATCCTGTGTATATGCAAAACCTTGTAAAGGAAGTCATTGATTCAGTTTCATTGCCTGTTACTGTAAAAACAAGATTGGGTATTGATCATACTAGTATACAAATTTTGGAAGTAGCAAAAAGGTTGGAAGATGTTGGTGCTGCTGCTCTTACTATTCACTGTAGAACAAGAGTAATGGGA
>PFGS01000096.1 GCA_002783525.1 Ignavibacteriales bacterium CG12_big_fil_rev_8_21_14_0_65_30_8
AAAGTTCAAAATATAAATATTTGGGATAAAATAGGTTTTGTACCTGGACACGGAAACAGTAATACCCCACACGAATATTCTTTTATTGATAAAAACCCGTTTGATGCAACTTCATTTTATTATAGACTAAAACAAATTGATGTTGACGGTAAATATGTTTTATCAGATGCTATATTAGTTAATCTAAATGTACCTGATAAACCAAAGCTGCTTCAAAATAATCCCAACCCTTTTAATCCTTCTACTTCAATTAAATTTTTTATTCCAAATCAATCTGATGTAAAAATAAAAGTTTATGATCTACTTGGAAGAGAAGTAACAACTCTTATAAATAAGAATGTAAGTGAAGGATATCATATTGTGTTTTGGAATGGAGTTGATAAAAACGGAGAGTTTGCTTCAAGTGGAGTTTATTTATACAGATTAACGGCAGTTGCTTCTACTGGCTCAACAACTGTTTTTACTGAAACAAAAAAGATGACACTTTTAAAATAATTAAACTTAAAAATTTTATTTAAGGCAACTTTTTTCAAGTTGCCTTTTTTATTTTAAAAAATCCTTCACACCAAAATCTACTATTGTTATATTTAATTATGTAATTTTAAAAATTTCTATTATTGAAATGAAAAAAACATCACTCATCTTTTTCATCATAACTTTATTTTTAACAAATCTTTTTGCCCAGCAGGATGTTAGAATAATGACCTACAACTTGCTGAATTATGACAGCTCTGTAGATACTTCAAGAAACACTTACTTTAGAGAAATAATAAATGCAACAAATCCTGATATATTAGTAGTTGAAGAAATATTGAACCAGAATTCTGTAGATGTGTTTTTAAGTAATGTGATGAATGCCGTTAATTCTAACTATAGAGCTGGAATTTTTATAGATGGATTTGATACAAAAAATGCTATTTATTATGACAACACAAAATTTCAATTTGTACTAAATACAGTTATAACAACAGAGTTAAGAGATATAAATGAATTTAAAGTAGTAAATATTTCAAGCAATGATACTTTAAGAATTTATGCTGTTCATTTGAAGGCCAGTACAGATATAACCAATGAAAATAAAAGGGCCGACGAAGTTGATTCATTGAGAAAAGTTACCGATGCACTCTCCACTAGCAGTAACTTTATCGTATTAGGTGATTTTAATATTTACAGTTCATTTGAACCGGCATATATAAAATTAACTGACCAAACTAATTCAGGTTATTTTATTGACCCTATAAGTATGAGCGGTACCTGGAATAATTCAATTTATTCCGCTTATCATACCCAGGCTACAAGATCAAGCTTTGGTGGATTGGACGACAGGTTTGATATGATCTTATACTCAAATGCAATTAATCAAAAATTAAGAATTGAATATGTAACTGATTCAACTATACCTTTTGGTAATGACGGAAATCATTATAATAAATCAATTAATGATCAACCAAACACAGCAGTATCTTCTACAGTTGCTGATGCTTTGTTTAATGCTTCTGATCATCTTCCTGTTTATGCAACATTTAAATTTCTGAATGCCACGGATATTAAATATGAACAAACTGTACCTGCTCAGTTTTCATTAAGTCAAAATTACCCCAATCCATTTAATCCGGAAACAGCTATCAGCTATCAGCTTTCAGCATTCAGCTTTGTAACTTTAAAAGTTTATGATCTACTTGGAAGGGAAGTTGCGACTATAGTAAATGAAGAAAAACCATCCGGTAATTATGAAGTTAAATTTAATGCAGAAAATTTATCCAGTGGAATTTTTTTTTATAGATTAACTAGCGTTAGTGGTTCAAGTAAATTTGTACAGACAAAAAAAATGATACTGCTTCGCTGAGGCTTTTTAAAAAAGGTACTGTTTTATTAATAATTTTAATATCTCAATTAAAAGAGTATATAGTCGGAAAATATTGTTATTCTTTTTATTACACCATTAATTAAAAATGCTACATCTACAAATTTTACAAATAATCCAACTGGTCTTCTATTACTTTTAGCGTATTTAATTTCGCTATTATTTGTGATTTATTTCAGATATAAAAATAAAAACAAAGCTGCTTTTATTTCATCCAACTCACTTATATTAACTCTTATGTTGAGTGTCATATATTCAATTTGTCCTAATATTTTAATTTCTATTTTAAATTCAGAACACAGTCTAACAATATCTAATTCCTCTGCATCCGAATATAGGCTTAGTAATGGCAAATTTGGTTTATAATAGAGATGACTTTAGCTAATACTTATACAATATATATGTACCGTTCATTTAATGATAAATTGAAACTTTCAGATATTAATAACGATGAAAGTCATTATTGAATTCAATTAAATATTGATCTTTAAGGTAAATGATAGTTTGTATCTTGTAATACATTGAAATACAATCATTTAAGACTTATATTTGCCTACTATTTTAAAAAGTGATAATGCAAAAAAACAAAGTATATATAGAAACATACGGATGCCAGATGAATATGGCTGACACTGAATTAGTACAGGGAATTCTATTAAAACAAGGTTATGAATTAACTGAAAATTCAAACGAAGCCGCCGTTGTTTTATTAAACACATGCAGCATAAGAGAAAAAGCTGAAGAAAGAATTTACGGTAGACTTGGAAATTTTAAGAATGTAAAACAATCAAATTCAAATTTAGTTGTTGGTATTTTGGGCTGCATGGCAGAACGTTTGCGCAAAGATTTAATTGAAGAGAAAAAAATAGTAGATCTTGTTGTTGGTCCTGATGAATACAGAAAATTACCTGAATTAATAGATGTTGCGTTTAACGGCGGTAAAGGAATCGGTGTTCAGCTTTCAAAAACAGAAACCTATGACGACCTTATTCCATACAGAGAAGACGGACTGCAAGCCTGGATATCGGTAATGAGAGGTTGTGACAAATTCTGTACATTCTGTGTTGTTCCTTTTACAAGAGGAAGAGAAAGAAGTCGTTCATTAAATTCTATTGTTGAAGAAATAAAACATCTTTCTGAAAGAGGATTTAGGGAAGTAACACTGCTTGGACAAAATGTTAATTCATATTCTGATAACGAATATGATTTTGCTGATCTTCTTGCTGCATGTGCTGAAGTTGATCCTTATTTGAGAATTAGATTTACAACTTCTCACCCGAAAGATCTTTCAGATAAATTACTTTACACAATATATGGACATCAAAACATATGTAATTATATTCATCTTCCGTTTCAGTCAGGTTCAAACAAAATTTTGGAAGCAATGAACAGAACTTACACGATTGAACATTATTTAGAGCTAATCAATAAAGCTAAAAAAATAATTCCTAATGTTTCTTTTTCTACTGATATAATTGCGGGTTTTCCAACCGAGACAAAGGAAGATCATCAAATGACTTTGGATGTTTTAAGAAAGGTTAGATATGACGGTGCTTATATGTTTAAATATTCACCAAGGGAAGGGACAAAAGCATATAAAATGAATGACGACGTTTCCGAAGAAATAAAAGTTAAACGATTGCAGGAAATTATAGATCTTCAACATCAGATTTCTTTAGAAAAAAACAATGAACAAATTGACACGGAAGAAATTATTTTAATAGAAGGTTACAGTAGAAAATCAAACGACAATTTAGCAGGCAGAACAGATGGAAATAAAGTAGTAATAATTCCATTTGATGAAAAAATTAAAACAGGAAGTTATGTTAAGGTAAAAATAAACAGAGCCACCTCAGGAACTCTTTTTGGCGAATTTATTGACTTTTATGATGTAAAATCTAATCTTGCCGTTACAGTATAAGGGAGTATGAAAAATGAAAAAGCTACCAATAAATATTTTTCTTCTTTTAGTCCTTCTGCTTTCATCAGTAAATTTATTCTCTCAGGAAGTAAATATTGTTCCTTATTTAAAACAAATTGATAACGGTCAAAAAATTCAGGCAATGGCACAGCTTGTAAAATTAAAAGATGATTATCCCGATGATCCATCAGTAATGTTTTTAGAAGGTGTCCTTACACAAAATGGACAGGATGCAGTTGCCATTTATAATAAAATAATTAATGAACATCCTAAATCCAGATATGCAGATGCATCAGTGTTCAGAATTTATTCTTATTATTATTCTTTGGGTCTTTACGGAACTGCAAATTCTTTTTTGAATAGATTAAAGAATGACTATCCAAATTCTCCCTATATTAAAATAGCAGAACAAAGAAATGTAAGTATTACTCAGCCTGAAGTAGAGCCAACACCGGCTCAGTCTGTTGTTCAAAAACCTGAACCTCAACAACCTAAAAGCAATATTGAGTATAAGTACACAATACAAGTCGGTGCATTTACAAATAGTAATAATTCAAATAATTTAAAAGCAAAATTTGAAAGTGCAGGTTTCTATTCTTCTATCTCTGAAAAAAATGTAGCCGGAACGATATTCCATATAGTATTTGTTGGAAAATTTGAAACAAAAGAAAGTGCAAAGAAAGCTCTTGATATAATTAATAGGCAATTTAACCTTGATGCAAGAGTTACTACTTTAAATAAATGATCTTCTTAAATGTCTGAGTTGATTTTTATAGGTACAGGTTCTGCATTAGAATCTTTAGATCGTTTTCATTCCTCCTTTTTAATAAAATCGAAAAATTATAATTTATTGATAGATGCAGGGGATGGTGTTTCAAAGGCATTATTAAATCAACAAATAAATTATTTTTCTATTGATGGAATTCTGTTTACACATTTTCATCCTGATCATTTTTCAGGATTTGGCGGACTAATTGTACAAATGGAAATTTTACAAAGAGAAGAACCATTAGAAATATTTGCTCATAGCAAACTAATTCCATTTATTAAAGATTATTTACACCTTTCCTATCTTTATGAAAAAAGATTAAAATTCAAAATTAATTTTGTTGGGTATGAACACGAGGAAGATTTTAATATTTGTGATAACCTAAAAGTAATCTCAAAGAATAACACACATATTGATATCTATAAAAAATATGGTGCAGAATTCAAAAATTATTTTTCTTCTTCAAGTTTTATACTTACAACTGAAAACAAGAAAATATTTTATACAGGTGATATCGGTTCCGGTAATGACCTGTATATATTTTCTGATGAAAAGATAAATTATATGATAACAGAAATTACTCATGTTTCAGCTGTAGATATTATTGAAGCAGTAAAAACAATAAAACCGGAAAAATTATATTTAACTCATATTAGTGATGCAGATACACAAAAAATTAATAGTATTATTAAAGAAAACTCAAAGTTTTATATTTCCACGATTGAAGCAAAAGACGGACTAAAATTTAAAATATAGTATAAAAAATCTTTCCAAATCTCAAAAAATGTATTATATTTACTCCCTAATTGAAAAAAATAAGCAATTGTGTGTCATCTTGGCAGAAACATAATAAATGACAGTAGAAGAATTTAAAAATAAATACGGAATAATTGGCAATTCTAAAGAAATTAAGGATTTAGAAGATATTTCGTTGCAGGTTGCTCAATCTGATATTTCTGTATTAATTTACGGGGAAAGCGGAGTTGGAAAAGAAGTCTTTGCTGCTGCAATTCACGGACAAAGTAAAAGAGCTAATTCAAAATTAGTAAGCGTAAATTGCGGAGCCATACCTGAAGGAATTTTAGAGAGCGAATTATTTGGTCACGAAAAAGGTTCCTTCACAGGTGCAGTCGGAAAAAGAAAAGGATACTTTGAAATTGCAGACGGCGGTACATTATTTTTAGATGAAATTGCAGAAATGCCTTTAAGAACTCAGGTAAGACTTTTAAGAGTTTTAGAGACAAAAGAGTTTATGAGAATTGGCAGTGAGACAGTAACAAAAGTTGATGTAAGAATAATTGCGGCAACAAATAAAAATCTTCAGGAAGAAGTTGATGCAAAAAGATTTAGAGAAGATCTATATTTTAGATTAAAAGCAGTAACACTTACAGTTCCACCTTTAAGAAATAGAAAAAACGATATTGATGATTTAGTAAAACATTTTATTAATATTTCTGCAAAAGAAAACAACATTTCTCCACCAACAGTCACTGATGATGCATTAGATTTCTTAAGGGAATATAGTTGGCCAGGTAATGTGAGAGAACTTAAAAACACAATTGAAACAGCAGTAATACTAAATAAAGAAAATATTCTTGACAAAAAAGTATTTGAATCATTATTATTTAGTGTTAAAGATACTATTGATAAAAGAAATTTGCCTGTGTTTTTAAATAAGTCTTCTGATGATGCAGATAGAGAATTAATTTACAGAGCATTGTTTGAACTTAAAAAAGATATAATGGAACTAAAAGATATTGTTGTGCATAAGCAGAGAGAAGATTTTGAAAAAGAGTTATCTCAAATACAGCAAGAGGTAATCCCGTTAGATAATATGGAATACGAAGCCATTAAAAATGCATTAGAATTTACACACGGAAACAAAAGAAAAGCGGCTAAACTTTTGAAAATTAGTGAAAGAACACTTTACCGAAAAATAAAAGAATATAATTTATAAATATTATAAATGGGCAGAAACGATAAAATAATACCGGACTTTAAGAAAAATAATAAGAAGACAATTATTTTCTTGTTTATAGTCTGTTTCACAATTAATTTTAATGCTTGCGGTGTATATTCTTTTTCAGGTGCATCTGTTCCTTCGCATTTAAAGACAATATCTATTCCAATTGCTGAAGATAGAAGTGGTTCAGGTGAACCAGGATTAAGAGAATTAGTAACAGAAAAATTAATTCAAAAGTTTATTGATGATAATAGTCTGCAGGTTTCGGAAAAAGGAAAAGCAAATGCTAATCTTGACTGCACAGTAACCGGATTTTCTGATGTGCCGAATATTGTTGCAGCCGGTGAAAATATTACATCAAGAAGATTAACCATTATTATTAATGTAACTTATACTGATAATGTTAATAAAAAAGTAATTTTTGAAAAAGGATTTTCAAATTATGGTGATTATCCACCTGCTGGAAATTTAAATGATAGAAAAGAAGCAATTAACACAGCTATTGATAGAATTACAGAAGATATTTTATTAAGTGTAGTTTCAGGATGGTAAAAAAAAATGGATAATTTCATACTTACTTTATATTTCATGACACTTTCCGTTCTGTTTATTTTCGGTTCACACGGATTTATAATGTTGTTTTATCACAGAAAATATGGAGATAAAAAACAAAAATCTGATACTAAGTTAAACCAGAATTCTACAGTCACAATTCAACTTCCTCTTTATAATGAACTTTATGTTGTAAAAAGATTAATAGATTCAGTATGTAAAATTGATTATCCTAAAGATAAATTGGAAATTCAGATTCTTGATGATTCAACTGATGAAACTTCTGAAATTGTTGCAGAAATTGTAACTGAAAAATTAAAAGAAGGGTTTGACATAAAACAAATAAGAAGGGAGGATAGAAAAGGTTTTAAAGCAGGTGCCTTAAAAGAAGGACTAAAAACTGCCAAAGGTGAATTTATCGCAATTTTTGATGCTGATTTTTTACCACAGGAAGATTTTCTAAATAAAACTCTTTCTTTTTTTACAAATGACAATGTTGGTATGGTGCAGACCAGATGGGAACATTTAAATGGCAACTATTCAATTATAACAAAAGCTCAGGCTCTGGCTTTGGACGGTCATTTTGTCATTGAACAAAATGTAAGAAACAAAGCCGGATTTTTTATCAATTTTAATGGAACCGGCGGAATCTGGAGAAAATGTTGTATTGAAGATGCCGGGAACTGGCAAGATGATACTTTAACAGAAGATTTGGATCTTAGTTACAGAGCTCAATTGAACGGTTGGAAATTTGTTTTCTTAAATGACTTTACTTCTCCTGCAGAATTACCTTCTGAAATTAATGCATTAAAAGCTCAACAATTCAGATGGACAAAAGGTGCAATTGAAACAGCTAAAAAAATTCTTCCATTAGTTTGGAAATCAAATGAACCAATGAGAATTAAACTGCAATCAACCTTTCATTTAACAAATAATGTTTGTTTCCCATTTATATTGTTAACTGCAATACTAAATGTTCCGTTAATTTTTATTAAAAACAGCGGTGCACACGATCTTTATTTCGGAGTGCTATCTCTATTTGTGCTTGCATTTATAAGCTCATTTTTATTCTATTTATATTCACAAAAAGATATTCGACAGGATTGGAGAAGAACAATTGTATTATTCCCATTGTTTATGGCCGGCAGTATGGGTTTTGCTGTAAATAATTCAAGAGCAGTTTTTGAAGGACTGTTAAATAGAAAAAGTGAATTTGTACGTACTCCAAAATTTAAAGTTATTTCTTCAAATGATACTTGGACTGATAAAAAATATTTAACTAAAAAAGTAAATACAATGGTAATTATAGAATTGATCATGGCAATTTATTGCTTAATTGGTGTTGTATCTTCAATTTACTTTTTAGAAATTGCAGCTTTACCGTTTCATTTATTATTTTTTATTGGATTTTCATTTGTCTCAATAACTTCATTAAGACATGTTTTATCAAAAAAAATAACAACTACTTAGTTTGGCTAAATCATTATTCGAAATATTTAACGATAAAGTAAGTTTGATTTATGAATATGATAAATCAAGTCCTCTTTTTGTTAGAAAAGCAAACACAGAAATACTAAAAAATAATATTGATGATGCAATTGATGTCTTAATGAAGGGAATCGAAAATTATCCTGACTATCCCACGGCATATTTCATTCTTGGTAAAGCTTACGCACTAAAAAATCAATTTAAAGATGCTGAAGATTCATACAAAAAAGGATCTGACCTTATTTATTCCAATCCTACTTTTGATTTTTATATGGATGAAATTGAAAATTTAAAATCAGAAAGATTAGTGTTTAATCCCGAAAGAGGAAAAGCTTTTTTAAAGACAGAAAATAATATAACAGAAAAAGAAGAACCATCTTTAAATTTTGATGAAAATGTTGAGATTGATAATAGTGACGTTGTTCAAGAAACTACGGAGGATTTAGTTAAAGATGCAGAAGATATTGAAATTGAAAAAGTAAAAAAGGAAATTAAAAAAAGTACCGGCATTCATGAAGATTTTGAAGAAAAACTTGATGAACTTGCAAACGAAATTTCTACAGCTAAATTACCTCCAGTTGATAGCACTCCAATCGATAATGTTTCAACAAAAGAGTTTATAAGTGAAGATCCAATGATTATTTCTGAAACTCTTGCAAAGATATATGAAGCACAAAATGAATTTAAAGAAGCAATTAAAATCTATGAAAAGCTAATAATAAAGCATCCCGATAAAAAAGAAGAATTTACGAACCGAATATTATCACTAAAGAACAGATCCGACAAAACATCCGATTAAAAAAATTCAATCTTATGATTGATTTAAATAATCTTTCCAAATTAAACAAGAAATTTTACTCAAAAGATGTAAACATTGTAGCTAAAAAATTACTAGGCAAAGTTTTAGTGCATAATATTGGCGAAACAAAGCTTGCAGGTATTATTGTTGAAGTTGAAGCATACGAAGGTAAAACAGATAGAGCTGCTCACACATTTATTGGAAAAACTAAAAGAAATGAAATTATGTTTAACGAAGGCGGATATTTATATGTGTATTTTACATATGGAGTTCATTTTTGCTGTAATGTTGTTACAGGCAAAAAGGATGAAGGAACCGCTGTTTTAATAAGGGGAATAGAGCCAATTGTTGGAATTGATAAAATGGAAAAAAGTAGATTCGGTTCTAAAAATATACAAGCTAAAAAAATATATGATCTGACAAACGGACCCGGGAAAATTTGCCAGGCATTTCAAATAAATAAATCTCATTACGGATTTGATTTAACAGATGATAAAATATACTTGCTCAATTACAAAAAAATTAAAGACGAAAACATTATATGCACAACAAGAATTGGTATAAAAAAATCAATAGATTTACCTTGGCGTTATTATATTAAAGATAATCCATTTGTATCTAAAAAATGATCAAACCAAAAAATTTACTTATTATCCGAACTGACAGAATTGGTGATGTGGTTTTAACAGTACCTTTAGCTGAATTAATTAAAAAATATTATCCAGATTGTAAAATCACTTTTCTTGTAAGAAAATACACCAAAGAAATTTTATATAATCACCCGTTTATTGATGAAACAATTATAGCTAAAACAAAAGGAAACAAATTAACATTCTTTGAAAATTATAAAATTCTTAAAAATAAAAACTTTGATACGGTGGTTGTAGTTAGTCCAAGTTTTATAATTTCACTTATTATTTTCTTATCTAATACTGAAAATAGAATTGGAACAGGTTACAGATGGTATTCATTTTTATTTAATAAAAAAGTATTTGTTCACAGAAAATTTGCTGAAAAGCACGAGTTGGAATTTAACGTTGAATTACTAAAAGAAATAGGTATTGATGAAATAATAAATTCGTCAAATGTGAAGTATTCTTTGCAAGTTAATACCAATAATAAAGAAAAAATAGAGAATCTTTTAAGAGTAAATAATATATTATTATCAAAACCAATTTTTATTATTCATCCAGGTAGCGGTGGCAGCTCAGTTGATTTACCTGCAAATAAATTCAAAGAGTTAATACAAAAAATATTAACTGATTTTGATGTTAACATTATTATTACCGGAAGTAAGGAAGAAAAAATAATTTGTCAAAATTTAGTGGTTAATGATTCAATTTTTAATTTTACCGGAAAGTTAAGTTTATCTGAATTAATTTATTTAATTAATGAATGTAAATTATTTATTTCTAATTCTACCGGTCCTTTGCATATTGCTGCTGCTTTGAATAAAAATGTTGTAGGTTTTTATCCAAATTTATTGGCATGTTCTTATAAGAGATGGGGACCTTTTGGCTCAAAAACAAAGGTTTTTATACCTCAAAATGAATGTAAAAATTGTAAATTGGAACAGTGTTCATCAGAAGAATGTATGAATAATATCGATATAGATGATGTAATAAATTATATAAAAAATATAGAGAAAACATAAATCAAAATAATGTGAATAGAATGAAAGTTAAATTACAAATAGCATCTTTAGTATTAATAATATATTTAATTTCTACTCAATGTAGTTATGCACAATCTAAAGTAGATTCATTTAGAGTAATTGAAAATAACGCTTTTAAATTAGGTGAAAATCTTACTTTTAAAATTAAGTATGGTTTTGTTACTGCTGGTATTTCTAAAATGTATGTTAAAGATGAAAAGACATTATCCGGTAGAAAAGTTTATCATGTAATTTTTGAAGTAAATTCTGTTCCTAGTTTTGATTGGATTTATAAAGTACGAGATAGATACGAAACTTTTATTGATAAGGAAGGTCTTTTCCCGTGGAGGTTTGAACAGCATATTAGAGAGGGTGGATACAAAAGAGATTATTCAGCATATTTTGATCAGAGAAATAATAAAGCATTTACAAGTGAAGGAATATTTGATATTCCAGAATATGTACACGATATTATTTCAGCTTTTTATCTTGCAAGACTTTTTGATTATTCAGATTTAAAAGAAAATGATGAAATTCATCTTAAGAATTTTAATAACGGTAAAACTTTTAACCTTGATGTTGTTTTTAGAGGCAGAGAAGAAATTGAAGTTCCGGCAGGTAAATTTAAATGTATAATTATTGAACCTTTGGTAAAAGGCGGTGGATTATTTAAAAGCGAGGGAAGTATTTATATTTGGTTAACTGATGATTCTCTTAAAGTTCCTGTAAAAGTAAAATCAAAAATTGTTGTCGGTTCTATTGATGCAGTACTATCTGAATATAGCGGATTAGCAGGTGAAATTTATGCTAAAATTCCCGATTAAGACAACAAATTATTTCCATTTATAATAAATTTTTAGGAATTCCATTTTAAATTATATATTTTCTTTATATGGAAAAAAACCTTAATGAAGAAAACAATACTGACCAAAATTCTGATATAAATAGAGATGCTAGAATTACATTAAATGGTTTTGAACCGCAAATTTCTCCTATAACAGCAGCATTTATTGGATTAATAGGCGGCTTTTTTCTCTATCAGTTTGTTGGCGGATTATTAACTTTTATAATTTTTGGTTTTAATATTAATGATGCCCATGTAAATGGCTTACGCATAATGACTATGCTGAGTCAGTTACTTTTTATTTTATTACCTGCCCTATTGTTCAGCAAATGGTTTTATAATGATTTAAATAGAATTCTAAAATTCAAAGCACCAGATTATAGAGAGATAATATTATTTATAATCGGTATTTTTATTCTCACTCCATTACTACAAAACTATGTTTCTATCCAGAATTATTTTATTAATAAAATGGCGGAAGTTTCTCCATTTATTAATTCTATAAAATCTTTATTAGATTCATTAAATAAATTAGTGGAAAATTCTTATCAAAATCTTTTGTCAACAAAAACTATATTGGATGCAATTTTTGTAATATTTGTAGTTTCTATTGTTCCGGCAGTTTCTGAAGAAATGATGTTCAGAGGTTTTATTCAAAGTAGTTTTGAATTAAAACTTAAAGCTAGGTGGGCAATTGTTATCACTGCAGTATTTTTTGGTTTATACCATTTTAATCCCTACGGACTGGTCCCGTTAATAATTTTAGGACTTTATTTTGGTTTTGCTGCTTATATGAGCCGCTCTATTTTTGTATCTATGATACTACATTTTACAAATAATTTTCTTGTCGTTATAATGTATTTTATTATTGGCGATAAAGATCTTATAGATTCTTCAGCTACCGGTAATATTGATGTTAGAATATCATTTTTTCTATTAATGATGTTCGGAGTTATGTTCATTGCTATAGTTTATTTTATATTCCTTTTTTATAAAAAGAAAAAAATTGAGATTATATAATGGCTGTATGTCCAAATTGCAAATATGAATATGTAAAAGGGATAACTATTTGTCCTGATTGCAGAACAAATCTTGTCGATCCAAATTTACTAAAACAACCACCAGCATTAGAAGAAAAAGATTGGAAAATTATTTTTACTTCAGATCAAGAATATGAAATGCAGATGCTAAAAGATAATTTAGCAAGTGCAGGAATTGAAGCTATGATTTTTTCTCAAAAAGACAGAAATATACCAACACCAGGCGATCTTTCAATCATTAGTTTATTAGTTAGAAATGAATCTGTAGATGATGCTATAAATTTTATCAATGAAGTTTTAGGGGAATAGATAGTAATAAATGACTTTTAGCAATACCTTCCTTCGTGTTTTAGTATCAGTAATTACAATTCCACTTATTCTTTTTATTTGTTATATAGGCGGAGTTGTATTCTTTATTTTCGTAATGTTTATTGCGTTGGTTTCATATTTTGAATTTACTTCGTTTATAAAAAAAATTGATATAAGTGTAAATTTTTGGGTTGGTTTTGCCGGTGTTTTGTTTTCACTTCTTAATAATAGATATCATTATTTAGACACATATTCTTTTGTGCTTCTATTTATGCTAATACTTGCTGCTTCAGAACTATTCAGAAATGAAGGTTCTACTATAGCAAATATAGGTTCTACATTATTTGGAGTTATTTATTTAGGATTTTTTTCAAGTGCAATTATAGGTATTAGAGAAATATTTTCACAAGTAGGAGGTCTATACACTAGAGGCGGTTTTATAATTATTTCAATGTTAGCAACTATTTGGATCTGCGACTCGGCTGCATTTTTTATTGGAACGGCTTATGGTAAACATAAATTATTTCCCAGAGTAAGCCCTAAAAAAAGCTGGGAGGGAGCTATCTCCGGTTTTATTTTTGCAATTGGAACTATGCTCTTAGCAAAAATATTAGTCCTGAATTTCTTTAGCTGGAGTACAGTAATAGCAATAGGATTTATAATTGGTGTTTTCGGTCAAATGGGGGATTTGATAGAATCACTAATAAAAAGAACTGCAAATGTTAAAGACTCATCAAATCTTATTCCGGGTCACGGTGGAATTTTTGATAGATTTGACTCACTTCTATTTACTGCACCAATAATATTTTTATATCTTACATACTTCAGTAAATAAAAATAATTTAGATCTTGAAAAAAAAAGAAACCGTAAATATAATTACGCTCGGGTGTTCAAAAAACACCGTTGATTCCGAGCGTTTGATGAAACAGATCAATTGTAATAATTTTAATTTAATTGATGATCCGAATAAAGCAGATACTTTAATTATAAACACCTGTGGTTTTATCGAAGCTGCAAAGGAAGAATCTATAAATACAATTCTTAACGCAGTTAAACAAAAAAAAGAAGGTAAGATAAAAAAAGTAATTGTTGCCGGATGCCTGTCAGAAAGATATGCCGATGATTTAAAAGAAGAGATACCTGAAGTTGATGCTTTTTTTGGAACCGAAAAATATGAAGATATATTAAACGAAATTGGCGGAAAACTTAAAAGAGAACTTTTGGGTGAAAGGACTTTATCCGGTCCTCCTCATACAGCTTATTTAAAAATTTCTGAAGGATGTGACCACCCCTGCTCTTTTTGTGCCATTCCGCTTATGAGGGGTTTACATAAGTCAAAACCAATTGAAGTGCTTGTAAAAGAAGCCGAGTTTTTGGCAAAAAATAATACTAAAGAACTAATATTAATAGCGCAGGATACAACAGATTACGGGAAAGATATTTATGGTGAAAGATGTCTGCATAAATTACTTTCAGAATTGAGTAAAATTGACGGAATTAAATGGATTAGAGTAATGTATGCTTATCCATCTCATTTTCCCCAAGAAGTAATTAAAGAAATTGCTGAAAATCCTAAAATTTGCAATTATATTGACATCCCTCTTCAACATATTTCCGATAGTGTGCTAAAATCAATGAGAAGAGGAGTAACATCTAATAAAATTAAAGAATTAATTACTGATTTTAGGACAAAAATACCAAATGTTGTAATAAGAACCACTTTTATAGTAGGTTATCCAAATGAAACCGAAAATGAATTTTATTTGTTATGTAAGTATATAGAAGAAGCAAAATTTGACAGAATAGGTGTATTTACTTTTTCAGTGGAAGAAAATACTTCGAGTTATATTCTTGGAAATCCCATTTCAGAAAAAGTTAAAGAAGAAAGAAAGAATAAATTAATGGAAATACAAAAAGATATTTCTCATGAAAGCAATCAAAAAATAGTTGGCAAAAATATGGATGTGCTTATTGAAAGGCAGGAAGGTGAATTTTATGTGGGCCGCACTTATCGTGATGCACCTGAAGTTGATGGAGAAATACTTATACCAACAAATACTAAAAAAATAATTTTTGGTAATTTTTATAAAGTTAAAATTTATGATTGCAATGAATATGATCTATTCGGAAAGATTGTGTTTTAATGGAGGAAAGATGAAAATTATAACTAGATATTTTATTACTGCAATAATATTGTTTACTTCAATAATAGTTGGGCAAACTCATAAAACTCCGGTAAAAACAGACCTCGGAGTAGATAATTCTTTTGCACAAGATTTTTTAAATTATAAAACAGAAAAAGATGGGCAGACTAAAGTAGAAGCTTTTATTCAGGTTCCATATAATAATATTAAATTTATTAAAAGTGATGACGGCTTTTTAGGAAGATATACCATAACTTTATCTTTTTTTGATGAAAAAGGAGAAAAATTATTTGCTGAGAAAATATGGAATGAAAAAATATTTATTAAAGATTATAAAACTACAACCTCACGTTTTACTTATAACATAAGTAGAAAGACTTTTACAGTTAGACCGGGAATGTATGTAATAAGAACAGCTATTGCTGACAAAGAAACTAAAAAAGAGTTAGTAAAAACTTTGAAGTTTAATGTGCATGATTTCTCAAATGAAGTTGATATAAGCAGTATTTTATTTATTGAAAACAATAACAGTAATGATATTAGCAAAACTATAGTTCCAAATGTTACAAGAAATGTTGCTAATCAGCACTTTGGAGTTCCAATTTATTACGAGATTTATTCAAACAAAAAAGATACCGTTTCAATTAATTATAAAATATCTGATAAAGAGGAAGAAGATATTTTTACTGAAACTGTAAGTTCTAAAATCGATTCCGGAGTTAATCATATATTATATACAGCTAAAGACACAACAATTAGCTTAGGTACATATCAGTTTGAAATATCAATTTCCAATTCTAATAATGAAATGTTAGCGCAATCTAAAAAATTATTTATTTCAAGATGGGCAGGAGCCCCAACAAATATTGAAGATCTGGAAGCAGCCATTGACCAATTAGAATATATTGCAAGCGATGAACAAATCGATTATATAAATGAAGGCAAAACCAAGGAAGAAAAAATAAAAAGATATAGAGAGTTTTGGAAATCAAAAGATCCTAATCCGGCAGATGAAGATAACGAAGTGTTTAATGAATACTATAGAAGAATAAATTTAGCAAATATCAATTTTTCGCACTATAACAGTCCCGGATGGAGAACGGACAGAGGAATGGTTTATATTGTTTTAGGGCCGCCAAACAATATTGAGAACCATCCATTTGATAGCTATAATAAACCTTATGTTGTTTGGGAATATTATGACTTACTTAGAAATTTCACTTTTGTGGATGTAACCGGATTTGGTGATTACAGATTAGCAAATCCATTGGATTTTGATTATTACAGATACAGATGATACTTACTGTTACTTTAAATCCTTTATTAGAAAGAAGGTACTTTTTTAAAAAAGTAACTGAAGGAAAAGGCAACCGTGCAACTGATCAAGATTTTAGAGCAGGTGGAAAAGGAATTAATGTAAGCCGGCAGTTAAATGTTCTTAAAGTAAAAAATCATGTCTTCACTTTTTTCGGTGGAAAAAACGGAAAACTATTCAAAGAAATTCTCTCCAGCGAAAATATCGATTATTCTTCAATTCAAACTAAAACAGAAACTAGAGACGGAACAGTTACAGTAAATAATAGCTCTAATTCTGTAACAACATTTTTTGGAATAAATTCTAAAATAACAAAAGAAGAAGTAGCAGCTTTTAAAACAAAACTGGAAAAAATGATAGTGAATTGTGAAATCGTCGTTTTCTCCGGTAGTTCACCCTGTGAAAACACAGATTCAATTTTCCCATTCGGAATTGCAAAAGCTAATGAGTATAATAAAATATCTGTATGTGATACTTACGGAAGGCATTTAGAAAATTGTATCTATAGCACGCCAACTATAATTCATAATAATATCTCTGAAATAGAAAACACTTTTAATATTTCATTAAGTAATGAAAAAGAGAAATTAGATTATCTTCGATCTTTATATAAAAAAAATATAAAGCAGGTATATTTAACCGATGGAAGTAATCCATTTTATTGTTCAAATTTTGATTATCATTTTAAGATCACTCCACCGCAAATTAAAACTGTTGATGCTTTAGGAAGCGGCGACAGTTTTACGGCAGGAATTATTTATACTTGGCATAATAAACTTACTTTTGAAGAAGGATTAAAAATTGCTACTTCTTTGGGAGTGCTAAACGCTGCATCTGCCAACACTTCCCAAGCTGATTTTATCCAGGCTCAAAAAATATTTAAAAATATTATTGTAAATTCTGTTGGTAAAAAAATGATAAAAATTGATGCAACACCAACTTAAAATAATATTCATACTTTCTCTTTTTTTAATTTCATCCTTTTTCCCTCAAACAATTGAATCAATAAATTTAGCCGGTAACAAGAATTTCTCACACTCTGATTACCAGGAATGGATAGCACTGCAATCCGGGCAAACTGTTTTTGAAGGAATAAAGGACACAATACTTAATAGAATTGCTTTTAACTTAAATCAAAGAGGATATTTCCATTATACATTTAACTCAGTCAAATTAGATGAAATAGATGAAAAAAATAGTGTTGAAATTAATCTTGAATTAGATGAAAATGAACCGACATATATAAATAAAATTAATTTGGATAGAGTTAATAAAATAGATTCAGAATTTGTCTATTCTGAGTTCAATAATTTTGAAGGGAAAATATTAAATAAATATGAATTGGAAAATTCTATTACTGATATTCTGGCTTATTATGAAAATTCAGGCAATCCTTTTTCTGTCGTAAAAATAAACTCGCTTAACTTTTTTTATGATTCCTTGAACACAGAATATAAAGTTGATATTAATATATCAATAGATACAAAAAAGAAAAGCACTATTGATGAAATTGAAATTACAGGTAATGAAAAAACTAAAGATTACGTATTAGTTAGAGAGTTAAGAATACAACCGGGGCAGGAATACTCGCAGCAAAATATTAATATTTTACCCGAGAGATTAAATAAACTGGGCTTCTTTCAACCAATTGAAAAGCCGGAATATTATATTAATTCAAAAGGGAGAGGTGTTTTATCTTTTAAAGTAAAAGAAATTCAAACAAATAATTTTGACGGAATTATTGGCTATATACCAAGCACTGCTCCAAATGAGTCGGGTTATGTTACAGGATTAGTAGATTTGAGTTTAAGAAATCTTTTTGGTACGGGAAGAGCTGCATCTATTAAATGGCAAAGATTAAATCGTTCATCTCAAATATTAGATCTTAAATATCTTGAACCATGGATATTTGGATTTCCTATAAATATCTCAACAAGAATATTCCAAAGAAAAGAAGATTCATCCTATGTGCAGAGAACTTTTGACGTTTCACTTCAATATCTTGCAACCGAAGTTTTATCAGCAGGTGTTACACTTTCTTTAGAATCTGTAATTCCATCTGATAATTTAACAAACCAATTCACTGTTTTTAATTCAACAATAGTAAATACTGAATTGAATTTAAAACTTGATACTAGAAATGATCTATACACACCAACAAACGGAATTCAATTTATTAATTCATATACTTTCAGACAAAAAACAATAAACGGACCGGCACAATTTATAGCACCCGGTACACCAACAAAAATCAATCTCCAAAAATTTGAATTATCATTCGATGCTTACTTTTCTTTTATAAACAGACAAGTATTAGCTCTTAAATTACATGGCGGAGAATTACGCGGACCATTTTTTGAGATCAGTGATCTTTTCAGAATGGGTGGTTTTAATTCACTAAGAGGATATAAAGAGGACCAATTTTTAGGCTCAAGAGTAATTTGGGGAAATTTGGAATACAGATTTTTACTTACTAACAGAACTTACTTTTTTGTTTTTATGGATAACGGTTATTTTTTAAGGAAGGAAGATGTAGACAGAAACATACCTATAATTGAAGAATACAAAATAGGATATGGTTTAGGAATAAATCTGGAAACAGGACTAGGGATATTGGGCATTAGCTTTGCTCTCGGGCAAGGAGATTCATTTTCAGACGGGAAAATACACTTCGGAATCATCAATAATTTTTAAAAATATCTATAATATATGTTTTTTAATAATAGATGTTGTAACTTATAATGTTATAACATATATTGGCTCAACAAATTTATTATTATTAAAAAATAAAAGGTTAAAGATGAAAAAATTCAAATTATTATTTACAGTTATTATTATATTATTTGTTACGCAAACATTTGCACAAACATCAAAATGGGAAATAGATAAAGTTCACAGCAAAATCGGATTTTCCGTTACACATTTATTAATATCAGAAGTTGACGGAACATTTAATGACTTTGATGGATCTATTATTACAAATAATAACAGCTTCGAAAATGCTCAAATAGAATTCACCCTAAAAACAAACAGCATTTATACTGATAATACAAGAAGAGACAACCACTTAAAATCACCGGATTTTTTTGATACTGAAAAATACCCTGAAATAAATTTTAAGAGTACATCTTTCAAAAAAATAGAAGGAAACAATTACAAATTAATTGGTGATTTCACTATTAAGGATATTACAAAGCAAATTGTATTAGAGGTTGTTTTAGGTGGCACGATTAAAGATCCTTGGGGCAATGAAAGAGCAGGTTTCAAAATAAATGGAAAAATTAATAGATTCGATTACAATCTGAAATGGAATAACCTGCTGGAAGCAGGAGGTGCAGTAGTTGGAAAAGAAGTTGAATTAAATTGTAAAGTAGAATTAATTAAACAAAAAGATGAGAAGAAATAATGATAAATGAATTAATAGAAAAACGATTTAGTCCCTATTCATTTAGTGATAAAGAAATTGCTAAAGAAGATTTATTAAAATTATTTGATGCTGCAAGAAAATCACCATCATCTTATAACGAACAACCTTGGAGATTTATTGTTGGGACTAAATTAAATAAAGAAACATATAACAAAATATATGATACTTTAATGGAAGCAAATAAGGAGTGGGCAAATCAAGCATCGGTTTTAATATTAACTATAACTGCAAATGAATTCAGCAAAAATGGAAATAAAAACAATCATTCAGAATATGATCTTGGTCAGGCTGTAGCCTATTTAACTCTTCAGGCTATGGAGCTGGATATTTATCTACATCAAATGGCTGGTTTTTCAAGGGAGAAAGCTAAAGAAAATTTTAATATACCAAATGATTTTACTCCAATTACTGTTATTGCTTTGGGTTATAAAAATGAAGATGATAAAAAACCTGAAAAGGGTAGAAGAAATATTGAAGAATTAGTTTATGAAGAATCTTTTGGAAAAAATAAATGAAAATAGAAGAAGAAATAAAGCAGAAACATTTTAAAAGTGAATATCACAAAGCAATTGTAAACATTATTTTTACTTACAACTGGCTTATTAAAAATCATGTTGAAATATTAAAACCATTTGATATAACACTTCAGCAATATAATATACTCCGAATTTTAAGAGGACAGTATCCGAATCCTTCAACAATTAAATTGATGAAAGAGAGAATGCTTGATAGAATGTCGGATTGCTCAAGAATTGTAGAAAAATTAGTCAAAAAAGGTTTAGTTGAAAGAAATTTATGTAAAGAGGATAGAAGAAATGTTGATGTTTTGATTACAAAAAATGGATTGGCTTTGCTTAAAAAACTGGATAAAAAATTTGAAACTATTGATAAAGATCTGATACACCTAAATACTTCTGAGGTAAAAACACTAAATACTTTATTGGATAAGTTAAGAGGATAATTATACTACAAAAACTTTTGCAATTTCTTTTAACAATGATGGTTTATTTTTTAATGCTATCATAAAAAATCTACCAACTGTTCTTTTTTTCTCGGGTAATTTTAACATAGATTCAATAAGGTTATTAAATTGTTCGTCTGTAAAATTAAAAAGACCGTCTTTAATCTTATCTAAAAAATCGTGTTTCTTACCTCTTAATTTCTTCCATTCTTTATGATAATTATTAATATAGTTTAAATCATTATTTTTTATTGATTGTGCTGCTAATCTTCCTGCAATACTTGCACCGATCATTCCACTGGAAATTCCTCCTCCGCTTAGCGGATTTACTTGTCGTGCTGCATCACCAACAAGCATAATTCCGGGCGCTGCCATTTTTTCTAAAGCTACAACGGACGGAACTCCGCCTGCAACTTGTGTTAGAATATTAGCAGTTGGAAAAAAATTTTCTAAATTATTATTTAAATATGAAAGAGCAGATCTTTTTTTACCAACTCCTCCGCTCACTCCAAGCCCAATATTTGCCGTACCTTTTCCTTTTGGAAAAACCCAAAAATATCCTTCAGGAGCAACTTCTTTACCAAAGTAAAAGAATAAAGCATCCTGATCACATTTTACATTTGAAGCTGTAACCTGGAAACAAGATTCCATATCTCTAAAATCAATATGTGTTTCTAATCCTGCCCACCGTCCTACTCTTGATTCAACTCCATCAGCACCTATAACAATTTTACATTTTATTTGTTTTTGTTCACCTCTAAATTCAAATTTTACTCCTGCTACTTTTCCGTTTTCTTTTATAAGATCATTAACATAAGCCCGGGTTAAAATTTCTGCACCGGCAACAGATGCAGTTTTTGCAAGTTCATAATCAAATATTCTTCTTTCAAGCATGTAGCCTTCAACTTTTCCTAAATTGATCACAACCTTTTTTCCGTTTGGAGCAACAAAACCAAATTTTGTAATTTCTGCATTTATCCATCTTTTATCAGGTTTAATAAATGCCTCTAATCCTTCACGACTAATTGCTTCGCCGCATCTTACCGGGTAACCTACATCTCTGTCTTTTTCTAAAACTAATACAAAAGCTCCATTTTGAGCAGCATATCTTGCTGCAATTGAGCCTGCAGGCCCGGCACCAACTACAATTATATCATATTCTTCTTTCATAAAAATTATTTTTCTAAAACACCTTCTTTATTAAATTTTATAACTTCAATAGGACACGACCAAATACATTTTGCACAATTTGTACAACGTGGATCAATTATATATATCTCGGCTTCTTTTAATTCAATTGCATCTTCTGGACAAACACCAACACAACATCCGCAAAAATCGCATTTGTTTGGAAGAATATCTATTAATAGTTTTCCCGTTTTAGCTTGTCTGTAATTCATTTTTATTGGTAAAATTGGAATAAGTTGAATAGGAAGATAAGAAAGCAAAAAATTATATCAAAGAATGACATATAATAATTAAGTTACAATTATTTTGTAAATTTAATTAAGATTATTAGTTTGAATATAAGCTAAAACATTAAAAATTAATGGATAAAATTAAAGCAGTTTTTAAAATTATTAGACCACTGAATATTTTAATTACTTTTATTTCTGTAATTGTGGGTGGAATAATTGCATTAAAATCAAATTTTATTCCACAATCCCTTCTTTTTGCTGCATTAGCAGAGGCGCTCACATTTTCTTCCGGCAATATTATAAATGATATATTCGATCTTGAAATTGATAAAATAAACAGACCCGAAAGAGTTTTACCGAGCAGAATTATTACTATAAATTTAGCCGGAATTATTTATTTGTTGTTTGCTCTATTGGCAGTTTATATATCATATAATATTAATCCAACAGTTTTTAAGATTATTCTAATTACAAACATCATTTTATTTTTATATTCTTTTATAATTAAGAAAATGATTTTGATTGATAATGTAATTGTATCTGTAATAGTAGGTTCTGCTTTTATTGTCGGTTCAGCATCAGTTGGAAATATCTCTGCCGGTTACATTCCTTTTGTATTTGCACTCTTGATCAATTTTACACGAGAAATAGTAAAAGATATAGAAGATATAAAAGGTGATTCAGCAAGTGGAATCAAAAGTTTTCCGTCAGTATTCGGATTTGGTAATTCTAAAATTATAATTTTACTTTCAACAATTGTATTAATTATAATAACATTTTATCCTTATATTTTTGACATATATGGTTTTGTTTATCTTCTAATAATATTAATAGTTGTTGATCCATTTTTAGTTTTTATTTTGATTAAATTATTTAAAAATGACACGATTGAAAATTTTAAAAAAGTAAGTATATACTTAAAAGTAACTATGCTTTTTGGTTTAATAGCAATTTATTTAGGTTGATGAAAAATTTTGATAATACTTTTCTTACTGATAAAGTAAAAATAATCGCCGGCTGTGATGAAGCAGGCAGAGGACCACTTGCAGGTCCGGTTGTTGCAGCTTCAGTAATATTTAAAAATGATTTATTTATTGATGGAATAAATGATTCAAAAAAATTAACAGAAAAACAAAGAGAAGAATTATTCTCCCAAATTTTAGAAAAATCTAAATGCGTTGGTGTGTCAGTTATATCTCACGGCATTATTGATAAAATCAATATTCTTCAAGCATCACTTTTGGGAATGAAAACAGCAACCAATCGTTTAAAAATAAAACCTAACTTAGTTCTAATTGACGGAAATAAATGTTTTAATTCGGAAATAAATAATATTGCTATCGTAAGTGGTGACTCAAGATCATTCTCAATTGCAGCAGCTTCTATAGTTGCTAAAGTAACTAGGGATAATATTATGAGACGATTGGATAAATATTTCCCCCAATATTTATGGGCAAAGAATAAAGGATATCCAACCAAAGAACACATTGAAGCAGTAAAATTATACGGGCCAACACCATTGCACAGAAAGACTTTCTTAAAAAATATTTTACCTGAATATTATAATTCTATTTTAGAATTAAATTGAAGAAATGACTGATAAAAAGAAAATTGGAAATAAAGGAGAAGAATTAGCTGCTGAATTTTTAGAAAAGATAAATTATAAAATAATAGAAAAAAATTATAGATTCGGTAAAGGTGAAATAGATATTGTTTGTGAGGATCCCAATAATAAAAATCTTGTTTTTGTAGAAGTAAAATCCAGAACCAATTTAAATTTTGGCGATCCGATTTATGCTTTAACTAAAAGAAAAATGGTACAACTTAGAAAAATTGCTGATGCTTATATTTACGAAAAAAAAATTGATAATATTGATTGCAGATTTGATGTGGTTACCATTTTGTATAAGCCAAAAGAAAAACCGGATATCAAACATTACATTAATGCATTTTAAATAATACTAAAATGAAATTTATTAAAGCTTACATAAAATTTATTGACAAGCTTAATGATAAAATAGGCAATTGGGTTTCCTGGCTTACAGCACTACTTACACTTGTAGTTTGCTTCGATGTTTTTGTCAGATATTTTTTAAGAGAAAGCAGTGTCGGTTTTCAAGAGTTTGAGTGGCATTTATTTGCAATAATATTTTTGCTTTCAGCTGCATACACATTAAAAATAGATCAACATGTAAGAGTTGATGTAATTTACACACGCCTTTCTGATAAGAAAAAAGCGTATGTTGATTTTTTCGGTTCATTAATATTTTTGATACCATTTTGTGTTGTTTTAATAATGGCATCAAAAAATTTTGTAATAAACTCTTTTAGTATGGGTGAAACATCCCCCGATGCAGGCGGTCTTCCGGCCAGGTATATATTGAAAGCCGTTATTCCACTATCAATATTTTTACTGTTGCTTCAGGGTATTTCTTTAACATTTAAATCTTTTCTTACTATCAAAACCCAAAATAAATTTAAAGAGAAAAATTAATGGAAATTCTACCCCTACTTTTCTTTTTAACTGTGCTCATATTTCTATTAATGGGATTTCCTGTTGCATTTACATTAGGCGGTATATCAATAATCTTTGGTTTGATAATTTTTGGATTCAATTATTTTTACCTTTTACCCCTCAGAGTTTGGGGAATAATGTCCAACTATGTTTTGTTGGCAGTTCCCTTATTTATTTTTATGGGGGTTATGCTTGAGCGTTCTGGGATAGCAGAAGAATTGCTTGAAACAATGGCACTTTTGTTCGGAAAGTTAAGAGGTGGTTTGGCTATTTCTGTTTTGATCGTCGGTGCATTGCTGGGTGCTTCAACAGGAATAGTTGGTGCAACAGTCGTTACAATGGGAGTTTTAAGTTTACCAGTGATGTTAAAAAGAGGTTATTCCACTGAAGCATCTACCGGAATTATTATGGCATCAGGTACTTTGGGACAAATAATTCCACCCAGCATTATTCTGGTTTTATTAGGCAGTGTTTTAAATGTACCTGTCGGTAATCTTTTTGTTGCTGCAATCATCCCGGGATTATTGCTAGTCTTTTTATTTTTATTGTGGATAATATATTTAGCAATATTCAAGCCTAAATCCGTACCGGCAATGCCCAAAGAACAATTAGCTGAATTTCAGAAAGGAAATAAATTTAGAACAGTTGTCTCTGCTTTTTTACTCCCATTTTTTTTAATAACCGCAGTGTTAGGTTCTATTTTTGCCGGTATAGCATCACCAACTGAAGCAGCTGCTGTTGGCGGCCTTGGTGCAACTATTCTTACAATATTTAGAAAAAAATTTAATATCAGTGTATTAAAAGAAGTTATGATTAAAACCACTTCACTTACAAGCATGGTTTTTATGATATTGGTTGGGGCGGCTGCTTTTGGACTTGTATTCAGAGGATTGCACGGTGACACTTATTTAACAAATTTAATTGTAAATGCTAATCTGGAGCCGCATCATTTTATTGCAATAATAATGATAGTTATTTTTATTTGTGGTTTTTTTATAGATTTTATAGAAATTACTTTTATTATTGTTCCTGTTGTTGCACCTTTACTTATTCATATGCACATTGATCTTTTATGGATAGGCATATTAATCGCTATGAATTTACAAACATCTTTTCTAACACCTCCTTTTGGTTTTACAATTTTTTATTTGAAAGGCGTAGCCCCGGATAATGTTAAAACCTCACAACTTTACAAAGGTGTTGTGCCTTATGTAATAATTCAATTAATTGGTTTGTTACTTGTACTGTTTTGGCCTGATCTAGCTTTATGGCTTCCAACTGTAATAGGAAATTAAAAATGGATCTTTATAAAAAAATATTTAATGCAGGAGTAGTTGGTGCCGGAGGTGGCGGATTTCCAACTCATATAAAAGCAAAATCAAATGTTGAATATGTAATAGCAAATGGTGCAGAATGTGAGCCATTGCTTCATAAGGATTACGAGATCATGGTCAATCATCCCTCTGAAATTGTAGAAGGTATGCAAATGATGATGGAGCAGACTAAATCAAACAAAGGATTTTTTGGAATAAAAGGCAAAAATCAAAATGCAATTTCATCAATAGATGAATTTTTAGATGAAAAAATTAAGATGAGTGTTCTTGGTGATTATTATCCAATTGGTGATGAATATGAACTTGTTTATGAAACAACAAAAAGACTAATACCTCCTCATGGAATTCCTTTAGATGTTGGATGTTTGGTTAATAATGTTGAGACATTTTATAATATTAAAAAAGCAACTGAAGATATTCCTGTAACAGAAAAATTTTTGTGTGTAACCGGAGCCGTGAAAAAACCTTTCTCTGCTTTTATTCCACTTGGAACCTCATTTAAAGAATTAATTAACTTTGCTGGTGGTTCAACTGAAAAAGAATATGCAGTGTTCGTTAGCGGTTTATTAATGGGCAAATTAAATTTTGATATGAATGAAGTTGTAACAAAAACTACTGCAGGATTGATAGTATTGCATGTTGATCATTATATGGTTAACAGAATGGAAAGAAGCGTTAGTGATATGAAAAGAATTGGTAAATCAGCTTGTGACCAGTGTAGTTATTGTACGGAATTTTGTCCACGCTATCTTCTTGGTTATGATGTTCAACCTCATAAAGTTATGCGTTCTTTAGGTTTTACAAAAACAGGAGAAGCTGTTTGGAATCAATATGCTGATCTTTGTTGTTCTTGCGGATTATGTTCACTTTATTCTTGTCCGGAAGATCTTTATCCAAAGGAAGCATGTGATGAGGGTAAAGCGGAACTTAAAAACCGTGGAATTAAATATGAAATGACAAAGGACGTTAAAGTCCATCCAATAAAAGACGGAAGAAGAGTACCCATAAAACAATTGATGCAAAAATTAAATGTCTTACAGTATAGTAAACCAACTCCTTTTCTGAAAAATTTTCCTACACCATATAAAGTAAAAATTTATTTGAAACAACATGCAGGTTCACCTGCAGAAGCAGCAGTCTTAAAAGGTGAAAGTGTTTCTAAAGGAGATCTGATTGGGAAAATTGATGAAGAAAAGTTGGGTGCAAATATTCATTCTTCTATAAATGGGAAAGTAGAAAAAGTAAATTCTGATTTTATAGAAATATCATCTTAAAAGTTTAAAATTTAAAAGGTACAAAATGAATTCAATAGGATTAATAGAAATGTCAAGCATAGCTGCCGGAATGCATTCGGCAGATATAATGTTAAAAACTTCTCAAGTAGAACTTATAATTTCTCGTTCAATTTGTTCAGGTAAATATATGGTTTTAATAGGAGGAGATGTTGCAGAAGTTGAATCAGCCGTAGAAGCTGCAAAACAAATTTTGGATTATGCTATTATTGATACATTTGTAATTCCAAATGTTCATAAAGATATGTTCTTTGCACTTTCAGGACATACAAAAGCTGAGCACCTGGAATCTCTAGGAATTATAGAAGCATTTTCTGTTGCATCATTAATTGAAGGAGCAGATGCTGCAGCAAAAGCAGCAAATGTAAAATTAATAGAAGTAAGATTAGCTATGGCCCTTGGAGGAAAAGCATTTTGTACTTTAACCGGAGATGTTGCTGCCGTTACAAGTGCTGTTGAAGCGGGTGCACAGGTGATTAGCAGCAAAGGTATGCTTGTAAACAAAGTTGTGATTCCACAACCCAGACCGGAACTTATGAGTGAAATGATTTAATTAGATATAATTCCTTTCAGCAATTTCATACCAATTAGAAATATTTTTCTGAAACTTTTTATAAGAAGCATAAACTTTTTTACTCATTGCATCATTAGATGTTATATTATCTACCACTTCTTTATTTAATTTTTTAAATGTTGAAAGTACATCTTTGGGAAAAGGTAAATATTTAATTTTACCTTCATTCAATATTTTATAATAATATTCTGTGTTTTTAGATTCAAAATCTGCAAGCATTGATATATTTACTTTACCTGCAGCCACTCTAATAATTTCTTTTAGATCACTCGGTAATTCTTCAAAAGCATTTTTGTTTATTATGAGTTCTAAAGACGAACCGGGTTCGTGCCAGCCTGGATAATAATAATATTTTGCAATTTTATTGAATCCCATTAAATAATCGTGATAGGGACCGATCCATTCCAAAGCATCTATTACACCTCTTTCAAGGTCAGTATATAGTTCACCTGCAGGTGCTAAAACAGCAGAACCACCGGCTTTAGTTATAACTTTTCCACCAAGCCCGGGGATTCTCATTTTTAATCCTTTTATATCTTGAATAGAATTAATTTTTTTATTAAACCATCCTCCCATTTGTCCGCCTGTATTTCCACAGGGGAAAGGAATTAAATTAAAATCATTATAAAGTTCTTTCCACAAATCTAATCCGCCGCCAAATTCAAACCAGGCATTAACTTGTACCGCATTCATTCCAAATGGGACACTTCCAAAAAATTGAGCTGCAGGTGCTTTACCTGCCCAATAATAAGCAGCACCGTGTCCCATCTCAGCTACACCGGAAGAAACTGCATCCAAAGTTTCTAATGGAGGCACTAATTCATTTCCTCCGTATACATGAATTTTTAATCTGCCTTGAGACATAGCATCTATCCATTCAGCAAACTTATCTGCATATTCACCTAATATTGGAAAATGAGGAGGCCAGGTAGTAACCATTTTCCATTCGTAATGTTTATTAGAAATTACTGCTGCAGAATTATTGTTTTGTTCAGTTGAACAACCTGTAAAAATACCTGCACTAACTGCTGCTGTTGAAATTGCAGCAGTTTTGATAAAATTTTTCCTGTTGATTTTTTTCATCTAGCAATCCTTAATTATTTTCAAATGTGCTGAGTAATTCAATTTCAGATAAAAATATAATAAAAATTTAGAATAACTTATTATTCAAATAAAAAACAAGATAATTTTTATTTGAAAATTATACCCATTTGCAAAAAAATTTGTAATTTGCTCACTTACCTTAATCGCAATATTATGAAAAGAAAGAATAACTCAAACAATAAAAAGATAATTATTAAGGGTGCCAAAGAGCACAATCTTAAGAATCTTTCTTTCGAAATACCAAGGAATAAATTAGTTGTTTTTACAGGTGTAAGCGGTAGTGGAAAATCCTCACTTGTATTCGATACAATTTATGCAGAAGGTCAGCGCAGATATGTAGAAAGCCTTTCTTCCTATGCCCGCCAATTTTTAGAAAGAATGAATAAACCTGATGTTGAATATATACAGGGTATTAGTCCCGCAGTTGCAATAGAACAAAAAAAGGGAAGTAAAAATTCTCGTTCAACTGTTGGAACAAGCACTGATGTTTATGATTATCTTCGTTTGCTTTTTGCTCGTGTTGGTAAAACTATTTGTTTTGAATGCGGAAAAGAAGTAAAAAAAGATACAACTACAACTGTAATTGATTGGTTAACGGAAAGAGATGAAGACGAAAAGTATTATTTAACTTTTCCTGTTAAAGATCACGAAGGCAGAACTGTAAAAGAAGAATTGGAATCACTTAAAAAAAGAGGTTTCTTTAGAAT
>PFGS01000111.1:0-296 GCA_002783525.1 Ignavibacteriales bacterium CG12_big_fil_rev_8_21_14_0_65_30_8
TTAATTGAATCAACAATTGTCATCATTCTCTATCTTGGAAGTATCTATATCATCGAATCAATTGTTCTCTATAATTTTGAATACTCGGATGAAGTTCTTAGACGTAAGAATTATGCTTATGCACTCATTTGCTTCTCACATTCAATAGGACTGGCATTCATCCTGAATGCTGTTATTAAGGTTTCACATTCATCAATCATTATGACATTCTTTCTGTGGTTATTTGCTATGGTCCTAGTGGGCTTTTCAACAAAAGCGTATGCGATTATCTCTAAGTTATCCTTTAACCGCCTCCT
>PFGS01000111.1:379-5942 GCA_002783525.1 Ignavibacteriales bacterium CG12_big_fil_rev_8_21_14_0_65_30_8
ACACCCTGAAGCTGTCCTCTTTCAATTATTAAATTTTTATTTATTGCAACAATTGGTTTAGTTTTATTTTCTAATATCACTTTAGCATACATACCAGATTTAATTTTAGAATCAGCAACACCTGCTTTATTCAATAAAATTTGAACTTCAAATTGTTTGCTGTATGAATTTCCACCTGGATTAACTTCGATCACTTTGCCCTTAAATGGATTTTCAGAAATAGCATCAATATAAATTTTAACATCGTTTCCTTTGTTAAATAGGTCTATTTCATCAGATGGTACATTAGCTACAACTTTAAATTGATCAAAATTTTCAATGATCAATAATGGATGACCCGGAGCAGTGATATCTCCTTCATCAAAAAATTTATTTACAATGTAACCGTTAAAAGGTGCTTTAATAACTGAGTAACTTAATATATCACTAATTTCTTTTTCCATTGCTTTGGCCGCCAAAAGTTTTTCTTTTGCTATTTTATATGCCATTTGTGTGTCTTCAAATTCTTTTTTTGATGCACTTTCTTCTGCATATAATTTTTTTATTCGTTTCAAATTAATTTCTATATTATTAAATGCAGCTTTTGCTTGCTGAATGTTGGCATTTATCTGTGCTTTTTTTGCTTCAAGATCAGCGCTTTTTATTTTAACAAGTACTTGTCCTTTTGATATTTTAGCACCTGCTTCAAATGGGAGGTAATCAATAGTACCCATTAGTTTTGTACTCAATTTTGATTTCTTTAATCCTTCAATATTTCCAGGGTATTCATATTGAAAAGGAACTTCTGTCATCTTAATTTCTTGTGTTTTTACTTTTATCGGTTTAGTTAAATTGTAATTGTCATCACCACCGCAGGAATTTAATAATATTGTCAGCGCCAATAATAATATTGGAATTATTGTTTTAGATAGAATTTTCATTTTTAATACCTTATCCTTAATTAGTTATTAATTTTTTTTCAAGCATTAGTTCTGCTTTAAAAACACTTACATTATAATAGTAGAGAGTTTTCCAATAATTTAATTTGTTGTTTAAAGCATTTGTCTCTGCATTTACTAAGTCGATAGTTTTTTCTAATCCTTTATTGTATCTGTTATTTATAATTCTCATAGCTTCTTCTGATTGTAATACTGCTGATTTTGCAAGCTCAAGCTTAGCCTTAGTTGCATTCAAATCCCTAAGTGAAGAATTTATTTCATTTATGCCGCTTAATTTGGCTTTGCTGTAATCTGTTTCTGCAATATCTAATTCAGCTTTTGATTTTTGGATTGATGCTATATTTTGAAAACCGTTAAATATATTCCATTGAATATTTATTCCAACCATCCAGTTATTTGATTTACTACCCCAAAATTTTGTATCATTATATTCATAACTACCAAAGGCATTTAATCTTGGCACCAACTTCATCCAATTCATTTTATTCATCTTTTCAAGAGAACTTACTTTGTTTTTGTAAGCCAGCATATCCGATCTGTTCTCAATTATGGATTTTGTCTCAAATGACAGATTGTCAAAATTTTGTAATTTTAATGTATCGGTTGGTATAATATTTTTTTCTGATTCGATTCCCAGTGCAAGTCTTAGATCATCGTTTGTCTTTTCTAAATTATTTTTGGCTTCAACAAGCTGACTTTTAACATTGGATACATAAACTTCTATCATCAAATAATCAGCTTTAGTAATTAATCCTTCATTGTAATAATTTTTTGTTATTCGTCTGATTGACTCAGCATTCTCCAATTCTTTTTTTAATATTTCTACATTTATATTGTTTAGAACTAACTTGTAATAGTTCATCTTCACCATAAAACTGATATAATTTTCTGTTCTTGTTCTTTTGTATTTCATTGCAGAAAGTCCATCTGCAGCAGCAGCTCTTCCAAAAAAACCATCAAGATTTATCAACGGCTGATTGATGTCAATTCTGGTATTGAAATTATATTTTTCGTTTGGATTATTTAATATTGCGGGATTAAAATCAGCAGTTGTTATTATTTGCTGTTTTAACTTAAAAGCAAAAACATTTAAAGGATCATTAGTCCTTGTAAATGTTTCTGATACTGTTATTTGCGGTAAAAATACAGAAAGAGATTTATTTTTATCCGCACTCATTTTATCTACTTCGGCTTGTGCTAATTTTAATTCAAAATTTTTTTCTTTGGCTAATTGCAATGCATCTGTTAGTGACATCTTTATCGATTCTGCATCTTGAGCTTTTAAATTTATAGTTATCAGCAATAGCGATATTATTGCAAATTTTATTGATTTCCATTTAAGGAACATTTTTACCTCAATGAATTTTATTAATTAAATTATATTAGAAAAGATATGTGTTCTATTTCTACTAATATTATTTATAAGTAGTATGATGCAGATGAAAAAAATTGGATTCATTTTAGTCGATTTTAATAATAACTTAGTTTTGCTAGGCTTTAATTAAATTCTATTTCATATAAATTGCCTTTACCTTCAACTTCTATTATTTTTTAATATTGAAAAATCGTAGAAATTGAGGTAGATATGAAAAAGGTTCTTGTTGCAATTCTTTTATTTATAATTCCATTAATAGCACAAACCAAAAGACCGCTTACAGTTGAAGGTATGTGGGCAATGAAAAGAATTGGAAGTGTTGAACTTTCACCTGACGGTAAAACAATTGCTTTTACTGTTACCACTTACAGTATGGAAAAAAATAAAGGCAATACAGATATTTATTTAGTTAACACTGACGGCAGCAATTTAAGAGCATTAAAAAATTCAGATAAGAATGAAAGCAATCCACAATTTTCTCCAAACGGAAGACAAATTGCTTATTCTTTAGGTGGACAAATTTGGGTTTGCGATTACAATGGTAACAATTCTAAACAGATAACTGATATTTATTCAGAGGCATCCGGATTTGAATGGTCACACGACGGAAATAAACTTTTGTTTGTTTCTACAGTTTATCCTGATTGCAAAAATCAGGACTGCAATAAAGCAAGAGATAAAAAACAAGATGAAAATAAAGTAAAAGCAAAAGTGCTTACCCATTTAATGTATAAATCTTGGAACCGCTGGCTTGGCGATAAAAGAGACCATCTTTTTGTTTATGATCTAAAGAGTAAAAAGTTAACTGATTTAAATTCAATGAAAAATAATGATATTCCACCTCTTGATTTAGGAAGTGGTAACGATTATAATTTTTCACCTGATGATAATGAAGTTGCTTTTACTATGAATCCTGAAGAAAGGGTTCAGAACAGTACTAACAATGAAATTTATGTAGTTGATTTAAAAACTCTTAAAGAAAAGAAAATATCACAAAGTCTTGGTGCAGATGCTCAGCCTGTATATTCACCTGACGGTAACTATATTGCTTTTACATCAATGAAGAGGGCCGGTTTTGAAGCAGATAAAAAAGTACTTACTCTCTATGACAGAAAAACAGGAAAGCTTAGAAGTCTTGCACCAAATTTAGACAGATCAATCGGTGAATTTATTTGGTCGCCTGATTCCAAAAGTATTTATTTCACTTCAGCAAATGAAATTTTTAATTCTGTTTATAAAATAACTTTGATTGACGGAACTGTAGTAAGAATTTTAAAAGATTATGTTAACAGTAATTTAAACATTTCATCAGATAGTAAAACTATTTATTTCAAGCAGCAAAGATCTAATCTGCCTTATGAAATATTCTCAATGAACGAAGACGGTAAAAATGTAAAACAACTAACGCATGTAAATAAAAAATTACTATCTGAATTAGAGATGATCCCGATTGAAACATTTTGGTCAAATGGTGCAGGGGGGAATAGTGTGCAGTCCATTTTAGTTAAACCTCCATTTTTTGATTCCAATAAAAAATACCCAATGATATTTTTAATACACGGCGGACCGCAAGGACATTGGACAGACGATTTTCATTACCGCTGGAATATTCAGCTTTTTGCTTCAAAAGGTTATGTTGTTGTAGCAACCAACCCAAGAGGAAGTACAGGTTACGGACAGAAATTTACAGACGAAATTTCACGTGATTGGGGCGGAAAAGTTTACACAGATCTTATGAATGCATACGATTACGCTTTGGAAAATTTCAAATATATTGATAAGAAAAATACTTTTGCAGCCGGTGCTTCTTACGGCGGATATATGATAAATTGGATTGAAGGACACACCGACAGATTTAATGCATTGGTTTCTCACGACGGAGTTTTTAACACCGAAAGTATGTGGGGAACAACCGAAGAATTATGGTTTCCTGAATGGGAGTTTGGCGGAACTCCTTGGGGAAACAGACTGGTGTATGAAAAATGGTCACCTCACAGATTTATTCACAATGCAAAAACACCTATGTTAATTTTTCAGGGTGCCAATGATTTTAGAGTCTCTGAAGAACAGGCATTCCAATTGTTTACTTCTCTGCAAAGATTAGGTGTTCCGAGTAAATTAATTTATTTTCCCGATGAATATCATTTTGTAACAAAACCGCAGAATGCAAGATTGTGGTGGAACTCTATCTTTGATTGGTTTGAAAAATATAAAAAGGATTGATGATGAAAGAAGTTGAAGAAATTGATTTTGATTATGAAAAACCCGATGAGTTAAAAGGAATAGAAGAGAAAACTCCCGAAGAAAAAATTGAATATGTAAATGAAAAACTTTGGGAGAAACTGGAAAGAGTAGGCAAGAAAATTTCATTTGCAAAAGATATTCTGGCTTTTGTAAATTATATGCGTGACCCCGATGTAAGCTGGCACAGAAAATCTATTGTTGTTGGAGCCCTTTTTTATTTTATTGTACCGATTGATGCAATACCTGATATTGCCCCTCTTATTGGCTATCTTGATGATCTGGGAGTAATTGCTGCGGTATTAAAATATTTGGGAAGCGAACTAATTCCTTATTATGATTAAACTTGGAATTTTATGAATGCTAAAATAATTTCAATTTTAACTTTGATTATTCTTGTAGTTATTTTTATAACACAAAATGTAACAGTTGTTGAAGTAAATTTATTTTTCTGGCAGATTACAATATCAAGGGCACTTCTTATCTTTATAACTCTTTTAATCGGTTTTCTTTTAGGTTGGTTTATTAAAAGTTATTTGAATTATAAAAAAACACAAACAGATAAACCTATTGAAAACGATGTTTCAAAACCTGATGCATTTTGATATTACCTTTCATTAAATGAATTCAATAAATAACTACGATATAATTATTATCGGCGGAGGTGCTCCAGGACCTGTTGCTGTTACAGTTTCGCAAACAATCTGATCCACAGTTTGCGTAAAGGTAGGATTGAGTGCAATTATAAAAATAACAACAATAAATAAAATTATTGTTTTCATATAACCTCCCCTGTTTAGTTATTTGTGGGTATTATTTTTTAAACCATCAAATGATATAGTGGACTTTATTATTTAATTAATATCATTTTCTTTGTTTGGCTAAAACTTCCTGCAGTAATTGAATAAAAATATGTTCCGCTTGTTAATTTGCTCGCGTCAAAATGAACGGCATAGTCACCTGCGGGCTGATATTCATTCTTAAGCACTGCAATTTCACTCCCGAGAAC
>PFGS01000094.1:0-2955 GCA_002783525.1 Ignavibacteriales bacterium CG12_big_fil_rev_8_21_14_0_65_30_8
TTCAAAAAATCTCAAAATAAGAATTTCAAGCCTAATTCTTCTAACAGAAATAACAAAAATTCATAGATATCGTAATAATTATTTTGGAATAATTATTGACTAATAAATTATTGAGATATTTTTTTTGGAGAATATTATGAATATATTTTTTTTGATCTATGGTTTGATTTTACTTGTTTCTTTCTTAACTATGACCTATTTACTAGTAAAAGCTCCTTTTGGTTGGGAAGATGAAAATGGTTTTCATAACAAATCTAAAAATAAGTACTTAAATAAATTTTTAAAATAATTTATTTACTAATCTACTTTTCCCTTCAACCTAAATTTTATAATTATAAAATCTAAGAATATTTCTGTATTAAGATAATTATTATTAAAATTGTACTTAATTTTTTAATAACAATTTGAGATATATTAATATATTTTCATTAATTATAATAAACCCTGATGTATAAAACAGACAGAAAATTACTTGTTGATGAACTTAAAACAAAAGGTATAATCGATATAAATGTTTTAAAAGCAATTGGTGAAGTGAAAAGAGAAAAATTCATTCCTGAAGCGATTAAACATTATGCATACAAAGATGTAGCTTTGCCGATTGGTTTTGGGCAGACTATATCACAACCCTATACTGTTGCATTTATGACAGAGCTGTTAAGCCTGAAAGAGAAATCAAAAGTATTGGAAATAGGAACAGGCTCAGGTTACCAAGCTGCTTTACTTTTTGATATGGGAATGGAAGTCTATAGCATAGAAAGAAATTTTGATATTTTTTCAGAAACATTAAAACTTTTTGATCAATTAAGAATAAGAGTTAAATGCAAATGTGGTGACGGTACATTAGGTTGGAAAGATAAAGCACCATTCGATGGAATAATTGTAACTGCAGGGTCACCATCAATACCAAATGAATTAAAAAATCAATTAAGTATAAATGGTAAATTAGTAATACCTGTTGGTGATAAAGATACTCAAATTCTAAAAGTAATTACAAAAGAAGAAGATGATTTGTTTTTGGAAGAAAACTATCCACAATTTAAATTTGTACCATTAATAGGAAGAGATGGTTGGAAAGAAGCATAATAGTAATTGCTGGGCCAACTTGTTCCGGAAAAACAAAAGTAGGTATCCAACTTGCTAAAGAATTAAATACTGAAATTATTTCCGCTGACAGCAGACAAATCTATCAATATCTTGATATTGGAACTGCAAAACCTACCTTAAATCAATTAAAAGAAATAAAACATCATTTTATAAACGAACTTAATCCAGATGATGAATATGATGTTAGCAAATTTGAAACTGAAGCCAGAGTAAGAATAAAAAAAATAATTAATAAAAATAATATACCTATAGTTGTTGGAGGTTCGGGTTTATATATAAAAGCTTTAATTGAAGGAATTGTAGAAACTCCGGAAAAGGATAATGAATTTAGGAAAATATTAGAAAAAGAAAGAGAAAAATACGGTAATAAATTTATACATAATAAATTAAAGAAAATTGATCCTTTAGGGGCAGAAAAAATTCATCCATCATATTGGAAAAGAGTAGTAAGAGCTTTAGAGGTTATTCACCTAACTGGCAAAACAATTAAGCAAATTCATAATGAACAAACAAAACAAAACAAATATAATTTTGATAAATATATATTGAATTGGGACAGAGAAGTTCTTTATAAAAATATTGATTTGAGAGTTGAAAAAATGTTTGAAGATGGATTAGTAGAAGAAGTTGAAAACTTATTGAACAAAGGTTTTTCAAAACATCTTAATTCACTCAACACTGTGGGTTATAAAGAAACAATTTCTTATTTAGAAAACGAAATTACTTTAGAAAGGGCAATTGAACTTATAAAAAGAAATACGAGAAGATATGCCAAGCGACAATTAACCTGGTTTAGAAAAGATAAAAATGCAAAATGGATTAATATAGAGAACAAGAATAAATTAAATAAAATAAAGGATATGATTTTAAAGTTATATTGACTAATTATTTTAATATTAATAAAATTTAGATAAATTAATTATGTACTTTTAAAAATTATTAGACCGATTAATCTAACAAACTGGGGATGATTATGATTGGTATAATTGGTTACGGTTCCTACCTTCCTCGTTATAGAATTAAAGTGGAAGACATTGCCAGGGAATGGGGATCAGATCCGGCTTCAATAAAAAGAGGATTAAAACTTTTCGAAAAAACAGTTCCGGGATTAGACGAAGATACAATTACAATTTCGGTTGCTGCAGCAAAAAACGCATTAAAACGTGCTCAAATAGATCCAAAAGATATTGGTGCTGTTTATATTGGATCGGAATCTCATCCTTACGCTGTAAAACCAAGTGCGACTATATTAATTGATGCACTCGGGATTGGACCTGATGTGCATGTTGCTAGCTATGAATTTGCCTGTAAAGCTGGAACAGAAGCTATGTTTGTTGCTAATAGTCTTGTAAAAGCAGGTGAAGTAAAATATGCTCTTGCAATTGGAGCTGATACTTCACAAGGAGCACCTGGAGATGCACTTGAATACTCTGCTTCAGCAGGTGGCAGTGCATTTATAATGGGAGCAGAAAACGTAGTTGCAGATATTTTATTTAGTAATTCTTACGCGTCTGATACTCCTGACTTTTGGAGAAGAGAACACGAATTTTATCCACGACATGCAGGAAGATTTACAGGCGAGCCTGCTTACTTTAGGCATGTAGTTAGCGCAGGCAAACTTCTCTTAGAAAAATCTAAAATGAAACCTGAAGATTTTGATTACGCTGTTTTCCATATGCCAAATGGAAAATTTCCACAAGTTGCCGGAAAAAAATTAGGATTCACAGAAGGACAAATGAAAGTTGGTTGGATTGCTCCTTGGATGGGTAATACTTATTCGGGTTCATCGCCCACAGGTTTATCTGCTATTTTAGATGAAGCAAAACCCGGTAATAAAATATTTATGGT
>PFGS01000094.1:3096-5816 GCA_002783525.1 Ignavibacteriales bacterium CG12_big_fil_rev_8_21_14_0_65_30_8
ATTCAGAGAAAAAATAATTCTTAACAAGTAACTGAGGATAAAATTATGAGAGATGTTGCTGTAATAGGATTTGGAATGACAAAATTTGGGGAGCTCTGGAATAAATCTATTAAAGATATTTTTGTGGAAGCTTCTTTAAATGCAATTGAAAATGCAGGTGTCGATCATATTGATTCAATGTATGTTGGTGCAATGTCCAGTGGATTATTTGTTGGACAAGAACATATTGCAGCAGTGATGGCTGACTATCTTGGAATGGCACCTGTACCTTCAACTCACGTTGAATCAGCTTGTGCTTCAGGTGGTATGGCATTTAGACAAGCTTATCTAGATGTTGCATCAGGTAACAGTGAAATAGTTCTTGCCGGCGGTGTAGAAAAAATGAATGATGGTGCTGATGTTACTGCAGCACTTGCAACAGCAGCTGATCAGGAATATGAAGTTTATAATGGAGTTACATTTCCGGGTCTTTATGCAATGATTGCTAATGCACATATGCACGAATTTAAAACTACAAGCAAACAACTTGCTGCTGTAGCAGTAAAAAATCATTTAAATGGATTTAATAATCCAAATGCACAGTTCAGAAGTAAAATATCAATTGATACAGTACTAAATTCAACTATGGTTTCTGATCCTCTTCATTTACTGGATTGTTCACCTATAACGGACGGGGGCGCAGCTGTAATACTTTGTCCGTTAGATATGGCTAAAAAATTTACTGATAAATTTGTAAAAATTATTGCTTCTACTCAGGCATCAGATTCAATTGCTCTTTATGAAAGAAAAAGTTTTACTTCATTAAATGCAGTTTCTAATGCTGCTGAAAAAGCTTACAAACAATGTAATCTTAAACCTACTGAAATTGATTTAGCAGAAGTACACGATTGTTTTACAATTTCAGAAATAGTTGTTAGTGAAGATCTGGGATTTTTTAACAAAGGGAAAGGCGGTTTAGCAGTTGAAGAAGGCAAAACTTCAATTGAGTCAGGTGAAATTCCAATTAATACAAGTGGTGGATTAAAATCTAAGGGGCATCCAGTAGGTGCTACAGGTATTGCACAAATAATTGAAGTTTATGAACAGCTAACAGGTCAGGCAGGAAAAAGACAAGTTAAAAATGCACGTATTGGATTGGCTCAAAATATGGGTGGTTCAGGAGCAAGTTGTACAATTAATATTCTGGAGGCAATATGATAAGTCCGAGATATGTAAGAGAAATACCACAACGTTACAGACTTGAAGCATCAAAATGCAAATGTGGTAAAATAAATTTCCCTCTAAGACTTGTTTGTCCATCTTGCAAATCACGTGAGTTTGAAACTATAACATTAAGTGATGAAGGTAAAATTTTAACTTATACAATCATCAGAGTAGCTTCCGATATTTTTAGCCGTGAAACTCCATATGCAGTTGCAATTATTGAAACAAAAGATGGAGGAAAATTAACAGCAATGATTGCTGACTCAAATTTAGATGATGTTAAAATTGGTAAAAAAGTTAGGTTAGAATTTAGAAAAATTCAGGATGAAGGAGTCTCTGGATTGCATTGCTATGGTTATAAAGCAATTGTAACTTAACTCTACAAATATTAACTTTTGATTTATTAAATTATAGTGTTAAATAGTAAAATAAATTGGAAGTAATATTAGAATATCTATATTTCTTAAATTGATCTTTTAATTAAGAAATATTTCTTTTCATTCGACATTCCTTATTTCGAATAATATTTATGTTACTATAAGTTTAATTTATATCATTATATAATTTCGGAGAATATATAATTGAAAGAAAAAATTAGAATAGCATCGGGTCAAGGTTTTTGGGGTGATTTACTGGATGCTCCCTATCAACAAGTAACAAAGGGAGAAATCGATTATTTAGTAATGGATTATCTTGCTGAAGTCACAATGTCAATATTACAAAAGCAAAAAAATAGAAATCCAAAACATGGTTATGCACGTGATCTTCCAATTCTTATGAAAAAAATATTACCGATCATTGTTGAAAAGAAAATAAAAGTAATAACTAACGGGGGTGGTGTAAATCCTGTAGCTTGTGCAGATGCAATATTAGAGAGTGCTGTAGAATTAGGAATTAAAGAAATAAAAATTGCAGTTGTCTTGGGTGATGATATAAAAGCTTGTCTAGATGAAATTGTGGATTCAGGAAATGAATTAAACAATATGGAAACAGGGAAATCTATAAAAACTGTAAAAGATAAAATATTAAGTGCTAATGTGTATTTCGGTGCTTTCCCAATTGTAGAAGCTCTTGAAAAAGATGCAGATATAGTTATTACAGGTAGAACTACTGATACAGGATTAACTTTAGCTCCTATGATCTATGAATTCGGTTGGAAGAAAGACGATTATGATCTTCTGTCTTTAGGAACTGTTGCCGGTCACATTCTTGAATGCGGTGGACAGTCCACAGGTGGTAATTTCTTAGGTGATTGGGAATCAATTGAAAACTTGGCAGAAATTGGATTTCCAATTGCAGAAGCTTATCCAAATGGAGAAGTAATTATAACAAAACACGAAAATACCGGAGGAAAAGTTAATTTTGATACTGTTGCAGAGCAGTTAGTTTATGAAATTGGCGATCCTAAAGAATATATTACTCCGGATTGTGTTGCTGATTTTACTTCCATAAAATTGGAAGATCTGGGTAACGATAGAGTAAAACTATTTAACGTTAAAGGAAAACCTGAAACAGAA
>PFGS01000212.1 GCA_002783525.1 Ignavibacteriales bacterium CG12_big_fil_rev_8_21_14_0_65_30_8
AGGGTAATAAACTTGCATATAAAAAAATAAAAACTGCAAAAATTTTCTCAAAAATAATTTCAAAATTTCCATTTGTTAGAAGTGTACTTTTATCTGGTTCACTTTCAAAAGGATATATGGATGAAAAATCGGATATTGATTATTTTATAATAACTGCACCAAACAAACTTTGGATATCTAGATTTTCATTGATGCTATTTAAAAAAATATTTTTATTTAATTCAAAAAAGAATTTTTGTATAAACTATTTTATTACAACTGAAAAATTAAAAATAGAAGAAAAAAATGTATATATAGCTGTAGAATTAGCAACTCTTATACCAACATACGGAATTGAGTATTATGAATTACTTTGTTCTGCTAATAAATGGGTTAAAGAATATTTTCCTAATCACCCTTTTAAAAACAAAAATGGGATTAAGAACTTTAAGAAAAGTTTAGCTCAAAAAATAATAGAACCATTATTGAACAATAATTTAGGTTTATTTTTAGATAACTTCTGTATGAATTTATTTTATAAATATGATAAAAAGAAATATTCAAACTATGATGAACAATCTTTTAACTCATCATTTAAGATCAAAAAAAATATTTCAACACATCACCCCTGTCAATTCCAAAATAAAGTTTTACTTGCACTTGAACAAAAAATTAAGCTTCTTCAGGTAGAACATAATATCCTAATAAATTAAAATTTAAAATGGCAAAAGTTTTATTTGCTAATTCCTATTTTTATAAGTTTGATCCAAAACAATGGAAATCGAAACAGTATTATCCACCCTTGGCAACTATTTATGCCGCTTCATTTATTCGTGAATATGGATTTGATGTATCACTGTTTGATACTAATCTGAGAGATTCTACGGAAGAAATAATTACATCTATAAAAAATGAAACTCCAAAATACCTTATTATATATGAGGATGGCTTTAATTACTTGACTAAAATGTGTTTGCTAAAAATGAGAGAAGCTGCTTTTAGACTCTCTAAAATTGGGAAGGAATTTGGTTGCACTGTTATTGTTAATAGTTCAGATTCTACAGATCAGTATGAGAAATATTTAAAAAATAATACTGATTTTGTAATTCTCGGTGAAGCAGAAATAACTCTTTTGGAGTTATTAAAATCTTTAGAAAATAAATCTTATGATTTTTCTAACATAAAAGGTTTGTGCTTTTATAAGTATAATAAAATTGTAAATACTGGAAAAAGGGAAATAATTACTGATTTGGATTCTTTACCACAGCCTGCCTGGGACCTTGTAAATATTGAACAATATAAAAATATTTGGATGAAAAATCACAGTATCTTTTCCCTTAACATATCAACAACAAGAGGATGTCCATTTAAGTGTAATTGGTGTGCAAAACCTATTTATGGAAATAGATATAATTCTAGAAGTCCTAAAAAAGTAGTAGATGAAATTGAATATTTAATAAATAAATTTGGTGTAAATTATATATGGTTTTGTGATGATATATTTGGATTAAAGCCTGGCTGGGTAAAAGATTTTAATAGGTTAATTAAAGAAAGAAAATTAGTATTTAAATATAAAATACAATCAAGAGTAGATTTACTTCTACAAGAAGATACTGTTGAAGAATTAGCTCAGTCCGGTGCAGATATAATTTGGGTTGGTGCTGAGTCCGGTTCACAAAAGATTCTTGATGCAATGGATAAAGGAACAACTGTTGAACAGATATATAAAGCCACAAAATTGATGCAACAAAAATATATTAAAGTCGGATTATTTTTACAGCTTGGTTATTTGGGTGAAACTAAAGAGGATATTGACAAAACATTAAAAATGCTTTTAGAATTAATGCCTTATGATGTCGGTATTTCTGTATCATATCCACTTCCCGGTACTAAATTTTATGGTATTGTTAAAGATCAATTAAAAGAAAAAGCAAATTGGGAGGATAGCGATGAGTTGGCTTTGATGTTTAGGAATAATTATTCTCCTGAATTTTATAAAAAACTTCATAGGTTCATTCATAAAATATTTAGGAAAGAACAGGGTAAAATATTCATCAAAAAGTTTTTCAAAAATCCTTTTTCATTAAATACATTGGAGCTAAGAAGAGCTTTTACTACTTTTTATTACATTCCACAGATTATTATCTATAAATATTGGTTAAAAAAGTTACAATAAGGATGATTGAATAACAAAGTTAAAATAAGTTAATCCTTAATAATTAATACCCATGGAAATAATGGTTTACTTTTTATACCTAATATTTTTTTAATTTTAGTAAAATATAATTCTTTTTGGTTTAATATCTTATAATTAAATTCTTTTAATTGAATATTGGTGTGGTGGTGGTAATAATTTATCATTTCAGGGCAACCAAGATATTTATAATAACTAATTGTTCTTTCCTTTGCTCTATTAGACTCTCTTAAAGAATAAAAATTACTATCAATTATATGAACTTCACCATCTTTTTTAAGAAAATAGAATATCCTATTGATTAGATTATTAAAATCATTAAAATATTGCACGGAACTTGAAAAGACTATTGCATCAAAAGATTTAGGTGGAAATATATTTTTAAATATATTTCCATATATAAATTTTAATTTTTTATTATTCTTAAAAACCCTTGCTCCTTGTAATAACTCGGTTTTATTAATATCTAAAGCAGTAACATAATTATTTGTATTTAATGAAATAGCGTTTGATAACCATCCATTACCACAACCAACATCTAATATGGATAGATTATTTTTATTTGAAAAATATTTTAATAGTTTTAGCATTGAATCTTTTCGAACTTCCCACTCTTTGAATAAAGGATGGGTTTTACTAATATCGGGTAAATACATTAATATATCATCTGAATAGATTCTTCCTTCTTTATTTCTAATTTTGATATAAGTATTTTCATCAAATTCTCTTTTATCAAAGGAAGATAAGAAATGAACATTTTCAAATTTCATATTGTTATTGAGACTAGTTATAAATTGTTCTGAAGTTTTTAATAAACATTAATTAACAACATAATAATACTATAAATTATATAAATTATGCAAAGTTTTGATCTTGTAAAAAAAGCATTTTCAAATCAGTCAGAAATATTTGATAAACTTGATGAACAAAATATGATTCTAAAATGGATGCGTGAAATTATATATAAGCATGTAAAAAAATACTTAAGAAAAAATGATTCAATTTTAGAATTAAATGCTGGTACAGGAATTGATTCAGTTTATTTTGCAAAACTAGGGCATAAAATTCATTGCACTGATATATCTGAAGGAATGGTAGAAAAATTAAATAATAAAATTAAAAGCCAAAAATTAAATTCTTTAATTACGAGTCAACTATTATCTTTTACTGAATTAAATAAGTTAAAAGGAAAATCATTTGATTACATATTTTCTAATTTTGGTGGACTTAATTGCACTCAAGATATTAAGCAAGTTATTTCTCAATTTAGATCTTTATTAAATAAAAATGGTCGTTTAACTTTGGTTATACTTCCAAAAATTTGTCCTTGGGAATTATTATTATTATTTAAAGGAAATTTCAAAGTTGCATTTAGAAGGTTAGCAAGGAAAGGAGTTTATGCAAATATTGATGGATATAAATTTAAGACATATTATTATAGTGTTTCGGATATTAAAAAAGCGTTGATGAACGAATATAAAATTTTAAAAATACAAGGACTTGCTGCAATTAGTCCTCCACCATATTTGGAAAAATATTCTTATAAATATCCCTATATTTATAAAAAGCTAACTTTTTTAGATGAAAAACTTTCTCACATATTCCCTTTTAATAGATGGGCTGATCACTTTATAATAACTGCAGAACTTAAATAAAAAAATAATACCAACTATATAAAATGCATGTGCTTGTACTTACACCTGGATTTCCTCAAAATGAAAAAGATACTTCTTGTAATCCTGCTATGCAAGACTATTTCAAGGCATTACTAAATGAACATCCCAATATTAGATTATCTATTGTTTCTATTCATTATCCATTTAAAAACACAACTCATATTTGGAAAGGACTTAAAGTATACAATTGTGGAGGTAAAGGTAGAAAATATCCCATTAAAATATTTTACTTATTGCGGGCGATTTCATATTCATTAAAAATTAACAAAGAATTAAGTGTGAATCTAATCCATAGTTTTTGGTTAGCAGAAACTGCACTAATAGGAAACATATTAGGTAAATTATTTAAAATTAAAAACATTTGTACCTTAATGGGACAAGATGCAAAGAAAGGAAATATTTATTTTAAAATTCTGAATCTAAAAAATATTATTAAAGTTACATTATCTGAATATCAATCAAAGTATTTAATTGATTCCACAGGACATAATCCTAATTACATAATACCTTGGGGAATAGATAATATTAAGTTAGTCGAAAACAAACGACCTATTGATGTTATAGGTGTTGGCTCATTTTTATCCAATAAGAATTATGAATTATTTATAAATATTATTTCAAAATTAAAAAAAGAATTTCCATTGATAAATTGTTTATTGATAGGTGATGGTAAACAAAAATCTAAATTACTTGAGCTAATCAAAATGGAAAAATTATCCAATAATATTACATTAACAGGGCAACTCTCTCGAGAGAAAGTTTTATCAAAAATGATGGAGAGCAAAATACTTTTACATACATCAAACTATGAATCATTTGGGCTAGTGATCTTAGAAGGATTAGTATCCGGTTGTTATATAGTCAGTAAGGGTGTTGGAATGGTTACAAAAAACAAAAAGGTTGTAATATTTAAAAATATTTATGAAGCTTGTTTATCCATTAAAGAAATTATAACAACAAAACACAAATTTCTTCCGGAAAACCCTTATCCAATAAAAAACACAGTAGCATCCTACATACAGCTATACAAAAAATATGCAGTATAAAAATGGTGAAAGTATTAAATATGTTATTAAAAATATAATTTTAACATCTTTACAATACCTTAAAGATAAAGCGGTTTTATATGGGATTTCAAATAAGATTTGGATTTTCATTTCTTCTGCTGTAACTGCACCAATTATTATCATTTATTTCACACCTACTACACAAGGGTTTTATTATACATTCATAGGTATTTTGGGGGTTCAATCTTTATTTGAATTAGGGCTTGGACAGTTACTTCAACAATTCTTTAGCCATGAATGGGTTAAAATAAAACACATACCTGGAAAAGGATTTGATGGCGATAAAGATTCAATTTTAAAATTATCTTCTATTAAACATTTCACTATTTATTGGTTTTCTGTTTTGTCTGTTTTTCTATTCTTTACATTAAGTATTGGCGGATATTTTTTTATGAAAAGAACTACAGACATTCCTATTTCTTTTTGGTTGACTCCTTGGATTGTAATTAGCTTATTAAAATCTATCCAAATATTTTTATCGCCAGGGCTAATTTTTCTTGAAGGTATAAATGAGGTTGAAAATGTTAGTAAGTTTCGTTTTTTACAATCTCTGCAAGAACGAATTGCATCTTGGATAGTAATTTTGATTGGTGGAAAACTTTGGGTGTTTTCTGCTACTTCTGGCATAAATATTTTAGCTCTACTAACTTTTTTTAATATGAAATATCGTTCTATCTTAAAAGATTTAGTTAGATTCAAATCAGTCAAGAATGGTATATGGAAGAAAGATATTTTTCCGTTACAATGGAAGTATGCAATTAGTTCTCTTTCAGGGTATTTAAATTTTTCATTTATTGTACCTTTAGTGTTTTGGTTTTTTGGGCCTATAACTGCCGGACAAATGGGAATAAGTTGGGCAATTATAACAATGTTCTGGAATTTGTCTATTACTTTAATTAGTACTAAAATTCCAACATTAGCAATGTATGCAGCAAGTAATGATTATAAAAAATTTAATAAATTGATGTTAAATTCATCTTTTGTTTCAACT
>PFGS01000195.1:0-5648 GCA_002783525.1 Ignavibacteriales bacterium CG12_big_fil_rev_8_21_14_0_65_30_8
TTTTCTTTTGAATATTTACCATTTATAAGTCTTTGTGATGTACCGGTTTTTCCACCAACATTCATAAAATCAATTCTTGCATTTTCTCCCGTTCCCCCATCAACAACTTCTGCTAAAATTTCTCTTACTCTATAAGAAGTTTTCTTTGAAATAACTGTTCTGACCAGCTCCGGTGAAAAGTTATAAATAATATTCCCTGAAGGATCAATAATATTTTTAATTAGCTGAGGTTTGTATAAAAGTCCACCATTAACAATTGCAGAATAAGCAGATATTAATTGGATTGGCGTTACAGCTATTTCATAACCAAATGACATAAACTCTTTAGTTATTTTTGTCCAAGTGTCAGGTTGTTTTAAAGTGCCTTTAACTTCACCAGGTAGTGTTATAGATGTGTAATTACCAAAACCGAAACCGCGTAAATATTTATAATACGTTTCATTATCAATTTTTTGAACTAATTTTGCAATACCAATATTACTGGAATATTTAATTACTTCTGATGCAGTTAACCATCCTAATTTATGTGTATCTGTTACATAAGTATTTGAAAATTTATATTTACCATTCTCTGCAAAAACTTTATCTGTCTCGTTTACTAAATTTTGATCTAATAAAGCTGCAATAGTAATCGATTTAAAAGTAGAACCGGGCTCGTAAGTATCTGTAATAGTTTTATTTTTTCTTTTATCATCATTAAAATCCCAATAAGTATTTGGATCATAACCGGGTGAATTTGCCATAGCTAATATTTGTCCGTTATTTGGATCCATAATTATTCCCAGTGAATAATTACCACTGTATTTTGCAACACCTTTTGCTAATTCATCTTCTAAGATTTCTTGATAATTTTTATCTATAGTTAATATTAAATTGTTACCCGGAACGGCACTATTAGTTTTATCTTCTTTTATTGTTATAATTTTTCCTGTTGCATCTCTTTCAACAAAATTCTGACCATTAATTCCGGCAAGATCTTTATTAAAATAATTTGCAATTCCATTGATCCCTTTATATTCACTATTTACATATCCCAAAACATGTGAGGCTAAACTTTTATAATAATATTTTCTTGAAATTCCTTTTATATAATAAAATCCTGGTAGATCTAATTTTAAAAGATCTTCAACATCAGATAATGAAATATGTTGAGCTAAGGTATTGGTTTTATTTTCCCCTTTCATTTTTGATAGAAAGAATTGAACATCTTTATTCAATAACTTTGAGAATTTTTCTGCTAAAATTTTCTTAGTATTATCTTTTGCTTGGGACAGGTCCAAATAAAATGTTGCATCATTTTTATTATAGGCTAACAAAACATTATTTCTATCGTATATCAATCCTCTTTCTGCTTGCATTTGTTCAATTTTCATTTGCTGTCTTTCAGCTAAATATTTTAGATCATTTCCTCTAACCAATTGAATATCTACAAGTTTTATAATAATTAAAGTAAAAAAAGTTATTACGCCAAGAAGAACTAAAAATGCTCGGGATTTATTCATTTTTATCTCCCAATTTTTTATTTAATTCTTCTATATCCGCTTTCTTTACACTAATTGTAAAGTCAGGTTTTAAATATTTATCTAGATTTAAATTTGTTGAAGCCAACTGTTCAATCCTAGCTTCAGTAGAAAGGCTTTGTTTTTCAGCTAGTAAATTGAGTTCCAGATTTTTTTTGTTGCTCAATTCTTTTTCAAGTAGTGTTTTGTTTTTTAATAGGATATCATATTTTAATTTTACACCAACATAAGCCAGAATGAATAATGCTATTGTAGCAATAAGCATAAAATTATAAAGAATAATTTTTTTGGAATTCTTTTTCATATTCTTACTGCCGCTCTAAGTTTAGCACTTCTTGCTCTTCTGTTAATAGATAATTCATTAGCTGTTGGATAAACTGGCTTTTTAGTTATTATTTTTAATTTTTGTGTTTTATTACAACTACATACAGGGTATTCTTTAGGGCAGACACATTTTAATTGTTCATATTTAAATTTTTCTTTTACAATTCTGTCTTCAAGTGAATGGTAAGTAAGAATCACGATCCTTCCACCTTCAGATAAAAGATCAATTGAATCATCAAGAAAGGTTTTCAGTACATCAAGTTCTTTATTTATATAAATTCTTAATGATTGGAAAACACGTGAAAGTGTTTTAGTTAAAAATCTTTCGGGAACAATTTCTGAAATAATACCTGCAAGAATTGTTGTAGTTGTTATAGGTTTTATTTTCCTCTTTTCACAAATTCTTTTTGCAATTTTTCTACTATTTTTTTCTTCTCCGTATTTATAAAAAATATTGGATATTTCATCTTCCGTAAAGGTATTGATTAGTTCAGCAGCTGTAAGTCTAATTGTTTTATCCATCCTTAGATCTAACTCAGCTTCCTTTCTAAATGTAAATCCGGAAGCAGGATCATCAATCTGGTGTGATGAAATACCCAAATCAGCAAAAATGCCGTTAAAAGCTTTTATTGATTCAAGCTTTGAAATTATTTTTATTTTCGAAAAGTTAAAGTTATAAAGCTTCATATTTTTTATGTTTCCAAATTTTGATTTAGAATAATTAAAGGCATCTAAATCAACATCAGTTGAAACTAAAAGACCGTCATCATTTATAGTTTCTAAAATTTTTGATGAATGACCGCCAAAACCAAGTGTTCCATCAAAATAAATTCCGGACTTATTTGTTATCAAATAGTCAATACTTTCATTAAGCAAAACGGGTGTATGAAAATCACCCATTACTCAGCCATAACTTTAGCCGCAATGTCTTCATAAGATTCTGAAGAATTATTTAGATATTCTTCATAAACTTTTGGATTCCATAATTCAATTTTTTTAAGAGCACCAAGTACAATTACTTCTTTTTCAATTCTAGCATAGCTTAAAAGTTTTTGCGGAATTAATATTCTTGATTGCGAATCAAAAGAATCTTCGGATGCGTGTTGGAGAATCATCCTTATAAACTTTGCCTGATCCGGTTGAAAAGGATTTAACTTCAAAAGTTTCTCCTCAAATTTTTGCCATTGATCAAGCGGATATAAATCAATACAAACTGCCGTACCCTGAGTCATTACAAATGTCTCATTGGCTTCAGCTGAAAGATGTTTACGCAATTTTGCAGGAATACTTACCCTCCCTTTTGCGTCTACTGTATAATTGTACTGCCCTCTAAACATATATCACCAAAATTTGTTATTGGTATAATTCACCACAATTCCCCACTACTCCCCAAAATAAGACAAAAAATATTCTAAAGTCAAGTAAAATCTTTAATACTTTGCCACAATAATTATTTACGCTTCCCACCTACATAATAATTTACTTTAAGTAATCGGTTAAATCCTTTTATTTTAATGGATTTAAAAAATAAAGAAGCTAATGTATTGTTTTATAAGGGATTAAAAATTTTTTTTGAAAAAATAGAGTAATTTATGTACTGGTTCGGCACATTCCTATTACGGCATGATAGGATTGTAATTTATCAGATACAAAAAGGTAAATATATTTTGGGAGATATGATTGTTATTATTAAATTTTTTGTGATCTTATTTGACATTTAAAAGTATAAAAATCCAAAATGTATTTTATTTGAAAAGTCAAATTATAATTATTTAATTTTTAATAAAATGGTTGTTCAATAACAAATATTATTTCTGTTTACTGTCTAATTCAGATTATCAAATTTGCTGTTATCTACAACATCAAATTTTTGGGCAAATAAACTCATTTTATAATTTATTTCTTCCAATTGATTATTTATATTTTCTATTTGGTGGATTGTCTTTTCAACTCCCCAAAACCTCCAAACAACATATTGGGTAAGTGCAACTACAACACCAATAAAAAAACCGATCAAAGCACCAATGAATAAAAGTGTAAAATAATTATAAGCTATTGGCTGGCCCATTTTAACCTCTTCTTTTATTAAAAAACATCTTCAATTTCATTTCTGTTTATATTTTTTAATATATAGAATAATATTAATAAATAAAATAAAAAGGAATAAGAAGATAGTTTAATTTATTTTGATATGTAGCTGGTGAACGGAGTCATATTTATCAACCTTTTTCCGGCCAATAATCTACTCATTAGGAATGAGTTTTTTCTCTTGCAAAAGAGCAACATACTCATCTTTACTTATATTACAATCAACAAAACCCAAAAATTCTTTATTTGACAATTTCATTTGAGTACTCATCAAACTCAATAGCCCATCTTGTAGAATTTTATATTTACTTCCCTTTGAAATTTTTGTATAAATTGGTTGGATTTTATTTTTATATACAAGAGTATAAAAATAATGGTCATTGTTTTCTTCTATGAAGCCTTTCTTAATGAGTGCTTTTCTTATATCTTTTCTTTTCCTTTGGGGCATTTTAAGATATACTTAATAAGAAATCCCTCATTTTAATTGCCTCAACTGACATAGTGCGGGGATCATATTTTGAGTAATGTTCTAAAACTTCTTTAGCTTCTTTAAGTATATTTATTTCTGCATCTTGTAAACTTTTGCCAATAGAAGATAATGACCAAATAGGATGTGAAATAATAATATTATCACCCTCACAAATGACATTAAATTCTACTCCATTAATTTTATGCTTTTTAATTATCTTGTTGTTAGTCAATATTTCTAAAGTATAAATAGAATATGACTCACTTTGATCTTTCTTAAGTAAATTTGCACATAATGTCTCAAGACCTACTCTATCTGATAGTAATTGTGATTGTGTTAATTCTTCCACATTATAATCCAACATAAAATTCCTTATATATTATTTGTCAGGATTTTGTAAATTGCCTTTTCTTCTTTCAAAGATAATTTCAGCTTTTGATATTAGCCATTCACCAATTGTTTTTGCACTCTCAGCACTGAGGAATAAAGTTGTTTGAATATCCCTTGTATAATCCCCTCTCGAAATATTTCTACCTTTTGTAAGGTCAATATTCTGCTGACCAATTTCAATTGGTATATCAGTACTATGAGGAATCGATGGATACTCGAGATAGAAATGTGCCACAATTCCACTATTATCCGGTGAAGGACCCCCATATGCACCATTTACAGGGTAAGTTTTATCTTTTGATTTCTCATAAACAAATGAAATTGATTTTTTTTCTTCATCCATAATTATTTTTATTATTTTAAAATATTTTTAGAAAATTATAAAATTTACTTGGAATCTATAAAATATTGTAATTCAAAAATTACTTACAGTATTTACAAATTAATTTGTTAATTAAATGACAAAAATACAAGAGAAATATTTTAACTTTAGACAAACGACAACGAACTAAATATTAGTTAAATTTGGCCCTCTTTTCTATTTCCAAAATTAAAAAATGTAAAATAAAACTTTTTAATCCTTTTTTATGAAGAGCTGGTGAACGGAGTCGAACCGTTGACCTACTCATTACGAATGAGTTGCTCTACCAACTGAGCTACACCAGCAGAAAAGAATGGATTAATAAAAAATAGGCAAATGCAATAACATTTACCTATAAATTGACTAAAAAATTTTATTATAATTTATCTTGATTTCTTTTTATGTCTATTTTTTCTAAGTCTTTTTTTTCTTTTGTGCGTTGACATTTTATGTCTTTTTCTTTTTTTGCCGCAAGGCATATAAGGCCTCCTAATTA
>PFGS01000195.1:5719-5881 GCA_002783525.1 Ignavibacteriales bacterium CG12_big_fil_rev_8_21_14_0_65_30_8
TTTTTTAAGCCACTCTTTTGATTTTTCTAAATTTCCTGCTGATAAATTAACTATTCCCAAATTAAGTAATCCAATTTGATGAGTTGGTCTAATTTTTATTGCTCGTTCCATTTCCTCTATTGCTTTAGGAAAGTTCTTTAAATTAAAATAGCAAACCCCCAT
>PFGS01000208.1 GCA_002783525.1 Ignavibacteriales bacterium CG12_big_fil_rev_8_21_14_0_65_30_8
TGCTAATCCAACTGAAATAGAATCCCGTGTGGCAGAACCTTTAGAAAAAATGATGACAAATATTCCGGGTGTTGAATATGTTTATTCTACCTCTATGCCCGGAATGGTGATGGTAACGGTTCAGTTTTATGTAAATGAAGATTTTGAAAGAAGCGTAGTTAAACTTTATAACGAGATAATGAAAAATATGGATAAAATGCCGAAAGGTGTTTCAATGCCTCTTGTAAAAACTCGTTCAATTGATGATGTACCTATTTTAAGTTTTTCGTTGTGGAGTAAGGAATACGATGATTACCAGTTAAGGAGAATTGCTTCGGAATTATCTAATGAGATAAATAAAGTAAAAAATGTTTCTGAAGTTAAAATAATTGGAGGCAGAAAAAGGAAATTAAACATCAAGCTGGATAAGGATAAAATGGCAGGCTTGCATGTTGATCCATTAATAGTAATGATGAACATACAAAAATCAAATCATCAATCTATTTCAGGAAAGTTTAATAATAATGATAAAGACTATTTTGTAAAAACCGGAAATTTTTTAAAAAATAAATCTGATCTGGAAAATCTAGTTGTCGGTGTTTTTAACGGCAGTCCGGTTTACTTAAGTAGTGTTGCACAAATTACCGATGGTCCGGAAGATCCGGAAAATTATACGAGTTACGGTCTTAGTTTAACTAACACTAATAAAACCGATATTAAAGATGGTATTGAATTTCCATCTGTAACTTTATCTGTTTCAAAGATAAAAAATTCAGATGCAAAGGTAATTTCAAAAGAAGTAATTAATAAGATAGAATATTTAAAAGGTAAAGTAATACCGGCAAATGTAATTGTTACTGTCACAAGAAATTATGGAAATACAGCTTCAGAAAAAGTTGAAGAATTACTTACTCACCTGCTTGTAGCAATTCTTGCAGCATCTTTTATTGTTGCTTTGTTTCTTGGATGGCGCGGAGGTTTGGTTGTGCTTGCATCAGTTCCAATAACTTTTTCGCTTACTCTTTTTGTCTATTATATGTTCGGCTATACGTTGAATAGAATCACATTGTTTGCCTTGGTTTTTGTTACAGGTATTGTTGTGGATGATTCAATAATTATAGTAGAGAACATGCACCGCCACTTTAAAATGAAAAAACAAACAAGATATCAGGCTGCTTTAACTTCCATTGATGAAGTTGGTAATCCGACCATTCTTTCTACCTTCACAGTTATAGCTGCTATTTTACCTATGGCTTTTGTAAGTGGTTTAATGGGACCATATATGGCTCCGATGCCGATCGGCGCTTCACTATCAACATTCTTTTCATTATTGGTTGCATTAGTGATCACTCCGTACATAGCATTTAAATTTCTTAAAACAAAAGATGAACATACAAACACAGAAAAGAAATATGATATAAAAGACAGACCCATATATAAATTTTATGAAAAAACTATGAGCCCATTAATGGAAAGTACAAAAAGAAGGTGGGTGTTAATTTTCAGTGTAGTTTTTTTACTTCTTGCTTCGGTTACGTTGGTGTATTTTAAATTAGTCACGGTTAAAATGCTTCCGTTCGATAACAAAAATGAGATACAGGTAATTATAGATATGCCCGAAGGTACTACTTTAGAGAGAACCGCTGCTGTAACCAAAGAAATTGCTGGTTATTTAAGAACCGTTCCCGAAGTGGTAAATTACCAGACTTATGTAGGTACCGCTGCTCCAATTAATTTTAATGGTTTGGTTAGACATTATGATTTAAGAAGAGGATCAAATGTTGCAGATATACAAATTAATTTATTGGATAAAGGTGACCGATCCGAACAAAGTCACGATATCGCAAAAAAAATAAGACCCGGTATCGATAAAATTGCTAAATACTTTAATGCTAATGTTAAAATTGCCGAAGTTCCGCCCGGACCTCCCGTACTTTCCACATTAGTCGCAGAAGTTTACGGTCCGAATTACCAGGCACAAATTGATTACGCAAAAAAACTTAAAAACATTTTTGAGAACACAAATGGTGTTGTTGATGTAGATTGGTATGTTGAAGGTGATCAAACAGAATATAAATTTGTAATTAATAAAAAGAAAGCAGCCATTTTAGGGGTAACATCAGAACAGATAGTTGGTGTTATGGGCATCTCTTTAAACGGAAAGGATGTCTCTCTGCTTTATCAACCAAATGAAGATGATCCATTATATATTAACATCAGACTAAAAGAAGATCAAAGATCTGATATCAATAATTTAAAAGGAATAAAAGTTATGTCAAATACAGGTAACTTAATTCCAATATCAGAACTCGTTGAAATTAAAAATAAAATTCACGACAAAAGTATTTACAGAAAAAATCAAAAAAGAGTAGTATATGTAACGGGAGATATTGCGGGTAGATTAGAAAGTCCTATTTATGCAATTCAAAGTATTGATGATAAAATAAATGAACTAAATGAAAAGGAAGGACTTAATGTTGAACAATTTTACACTCATCAACCCGAAATAGAAGAAAATGTATCTGTTAAATGGGACGGTGAATGGCAAATAACTTATGAAGTGTTCAGAGATCTGGGAATCGCTTTTGGAGTGGTTCTGATCGTAATTTATATGTTAATAATCGGCTGGTTCCAATCATTTAAAACACCATTTATAATGATGGTTGCAATTCCCCTTTCACTTGTAGGAATTTTAGTAGCTCATTTAATTTTCGGTGCTTTTTTCACGGCAACATCAATGATCGGTGCTATTGCATTGGCAGGTATTATGGTACGTAATTCAATACTTTTAATAGATTTTATTGAACTGCGCTTAGCTGATTCAATACCATTAAAACAGGCTATAATTGAATCCGGAGCTGTAAGAACAACTCCAATTCTTTTAACTGCCGGTGCGGTTATTATCGGAGCTTTTATAATAATTTTTGATCCTATTTTTCAAGGCTTGGCTTTGGCATTAATTGGCGGAGCAATTGTATCCACAGCTTTAACCCTGTTGATGGTTCCAATAATTTATTATATGGCAGAACATAAAAAATATGAAACTAATAAAATTTAAAATTGAGGAACAATATGAAAATAGTTGTAATTATGTGCGTTGAAGAATATGCTGATAAAGCCAGAAAGTTATTAAGAGATTCTAACATTTCTACTTTCAGCGAAGGAGATATCAGAGGTTATCATTTGCCAAAAAATATTTCTACTGATAATTGGTTTGCTGATAAACATTCTCCCGAAAATTCTAATTTCTTTTTTACAATGTGTGATGAAGATAAAGCAAAAGAATTGCTCAGTGCAATAAAGCAATGTAAAGTTGAGACAGAAAATGAACACGTACATGCTTTTCAATTAAACGTGGAAAAATTTATAAATTAAAAATATAAAAGGAAAATAATTATGGAACATTTAATAAGACGATTTGCCGGTTTAATGATTTTAGGCAGTTTAGCACTAGGTTATTTTGTTTCGCCTTATTGGTTTTTATTAACTGCTTTTGTTGGCTTAAATCTTACTCAATCATCATTTACAAAATGGTGTTTGCTGGAAAACATTTTGAGAAAAATGAAAAAATAGTATTTGTATATTACAAATACCGCTAAACACATAGTCCAACTTTACTAACGAATTATATATGTCTATTTTAGCTAACCTTTTTATATAATTAATAGTAATGGACTCTCTAAACACAAAATATCTTCCCGGCGGTTTTGACCAATTTATTCATTTTGATAAAATAGTAGAATTTGATAATAAGAAGATATTATTTATAGGATTTGGACTGGAAAAACTCTTGCTCAAAGTTGATCTTTCAAAATTTTCATCCGTCTATTTTATTGTTGATGATCACGAATCTCTGATGAACTCACGCTTAATTCTTGCTGATAATAAAAATATAAATATAAGAATGATGGAATTTGACAACACTGATTTTGAGTCGGAAGAATTTGACTTGGTTTACAGTCAAGGTTCACACCAAAACGAAATGAAAAACAAAACGGTAAAAGAGATTAAAAGGATACTAAAACCCGAAGGAATTTTTTGCCTGGGTGAATCGGTAAAACTGGAAGATGAACTTCCCCAATTTATTTCGGACCTTTATTCTATCTATGAAATTGAACCACTCCTAAATGATAAATTTATATCATATTATTCTGAAAGAAAATTTGAAGTTATTTATGAATTAGATCTTTCTTATACATTAAAAAAATATTACAAAAGCTGGGACGATCTACTGAATGAAAATCTGAAAAAACTTACTGATGATGAGAAGCAGCAGAACAAAAAAATTTTAAGAAGAATTGCTCACGAATCAAAAGCGTATTTGGATCTGGGAGGTTTTAGATATATGGGATTCAAAATGTTGATATTAAAAAAAGGATTGTGATGCAAAAAGGCGATTTAATTGAACTGACAATTGAGGATTATGCTTTTGAAGGAAAAGGAATTGCTAGAATTGAAAAAGAAAGCGACGAAGAACAGAGATCAAAATATGTTGTGTTTGTTGTCGGCGCTTATCCCGGGGATAAAGTAAATGCAAGACTTATAAAAGTTAAAAAATCTTATGCTGAGGCTAAATGTATAGAAGTAATTGAAAGATCAGTTCTGCGGACTGATGCAAAATGTAAATTTTTTGGTCATTGCGGCGGTTGTAATCAACAGGATTTAGATTATCTCAATCAAATAAAATTTAAGAAACTGCAAGTTGAAAATGTTTTTAAAACAATAGGTGGTTTTGATGAAATAAATATAGAAGAAATTATTCCATCTGAAAAAATTTACTTCTACAGAAATAAAATGGAATTCTCTTTTAGTAAAATAAGATGGCTTACGCTTGATGAAATTAAATCCGATAAAACTATTGACAGAGATTTTGCACTCGGACTCCACATTCCAAGAATTTTTGATAAAGTTTTAGACATTGACGAATGCTTTTTGCAATCCGAAGAGAGCAATAAGATTTTGAATTTTACTCGAGAGTTTTTTAAAAACAGAAAGACTTCCATTTACTCCACCAAAAATCACAAAGGATATTTAAGAAATCTTGTTATCCGTCAATCACAGCACTTTGATGAATTGATGGTAAATATTGTTACATCCGAAGAAAATGACGAACTGATAAGTGAATACAGTGAGAAGTTAAAAATAGAAGTACCTCAGATAACAACAATTATAAATAACATAAATCTTAAAAAAGCTAATGTTGCCATAGGCGATTATGAAAAAGTTTTTTTAGGTGAAGGTTTTATAAATGATACTATTGGGAAATATAGTTTTAGGGTAAGTGCAAATTCTTTTTTTCAGACAAACACAATTCAGGCAGAACATCTTTACAATACAGCTCTTGATTTTGCAGATCTACAAGGAGATGAAGTAGTGTACGATTTATATTCCGGTACAGGAACTATCTCAATTTTTGTCTCCGGAAAAGCAAAAGCAGTTTACGGATTTGAAAATGTACAGTCATCCATTACAGACGCCAAACAAAATGCAGAACTGAATAAAATTGATAATGTACATTTTTATGAAGCTAATTTGTATAAAACATTTTTACCGATTGTAAACCAAAATAATTTACCAAAGGCGCATACTATTATTATTGACCCACCGAGAAACGGAATGCACAAAAACACTGTTGCTGATGTGCTAGAACTAAACCCA
>PFGS01000172.1 GCA_002783525.1 Ignavibacteriales bacterium CG12_big_fil_rev_8_21_14_0_65_30_8
CAATTTATAAAATTGATAACAAAGCAAGAGTTGCTTGCGAAACTTTTGTAACTACAGGAATGGTTCTTGTTGGTGGTGAAATTACTACTGATGCATATATTGATATACAGGAAATTGTACGCAATACAGTTAAAAAAATCGGTTATACAAAAGCAGAATATAAATTTGATTCTGAATCTTGTTCAGTATTAAATGCTATCCACTCTCAATCACCAGATATTGCTATGGGTGTTGATACCGGCGGTGCAGGGGATCAGGGAATTATGTTTGGATATGCATGTGACCAGACTCCGGAATTAATGCCAATGCCTATTATGTATGCTCATAAATTAGTTAAAAAACTTGCTGATATAAGAAAAAGAAATAACGGTTTGATGCCTTACCTAAGACCGGATTCAAAATCACAAGTTACAATAGAGTACGATGAAAATAACAAACCTTTAAGAGTTGATGCTGTTGTTATATCAACACAGCACGATGGAAATGTAAGACAATCAACTATTAAAAAAGATGTTATAAAAAATGTAATTAAAAAAATTATACCTGCAAGATACATTGATAAAAACACTAAATATTTTGTAAATCCAACCGGCAGATTTGAAATTGGCGGACCTCACGGTGACAGCGGTTTAACCGGTAGAAAAATTATTGTTGATACATATGGAGGATGGGCTCCTCACGGCGGCGGTGCTTTTTCAGGTAAAGATCCATCCAAGGTTGACAGAAGTGCAACATATGCTGCACGTCACATAGCTAAAAATGTTGTAGCTGCAAAGCTTGCTAAAGAATGCATGGTTCAATTAGCTTACGCAATTGGTGTTGCTGAACCTGTATCTGTTTTTGTTGATACAAAAGGAACAGGAGTAATACCGGATAGTAAAATATCAAAAATGATAATGAAAGAAGTGGATCTTACACCAAAAGGAATAATTAACAGATTAAAATTAAGAGCTCCAATTTATCAAGCTACTTCTTCTTATGGTCATTTTGGAAGAAAAGAATTCTCCTGGGAAAAATTGGATCTTGTACCCAAATTTAAAAAGTATATTAAGAAAAAATAAAAGGAATAATATGAGTGAAGTTATGAATAATGATGTTAAGACTTTAAAGTATAAAGTTAAAGATATCTCACTTGCAGAATGGGGAAGAAAAGAGATTAAACTTGCAGAAGCAGAAATGCCTGGTTTAATGTCATTAAGAGAAGAATATGGCCAATCAAAACCTCTTAAAGGTGCACGTATTGCAGGTTGTTTACATATGACAATTCAAACAGCAGTTTTAATTGAAACTTTGATTGAATTAGGTGCAGAAGTTACCTGGTCATCATGTAATATATTTTCTACACAAGATCACGCCGCTGCTGCTATTGCTGCTGCAGGTGTTTCTGTTTATGCTTGGAAGGGAATGAATGCCGAAGAGTTTGATTGGTGTATTGAACAAACACTCTTTTTCGGTGATGATAAAAAACCATTAAACATGATTCTTGATGATGGTGGAGATCTTACAAATATGGTTTTGGATAAATATCCTGAATTAGTAAAAAACATAAAAGGAATTTCTGAAGAAACAACAACCGGCGTTCATAGGTTGTATGAAAGAATGACTAAGGGAACATTACCGATACCTGCAATTAATGTTAATGATTCAGTTACAAAATCAAAATTTGATAATAAATACGGATGCAGAGAATCATTAGTTGATGCTCTTAGAAGAGCTACTGATTTAATGATGGCCGGTAAAGTTGCAGTAGTTTGTGGATACGGAGATGTTGGCAAAGGTTCAGCTCAATCATTAAGAAGTGCAGGCGTTAGAGTTATAATTACAGAGATCGATCCAATTTGTGCTTTACAGGCAGCTATGGATGGATATGAAGTTAAAAAATTAATAAATTGTATTCACAGGGCTAATATTGTTGTAACAAGCACAGGAAATAAAGACATAATTACAGAAAAAGCATTCAGGCTATTGAGAGATAAAGCTATTGTATGTAACATTGGTCACTTTGATAATGAAATTGATATGGCTTGGTTGAATAGCAATTATGGAAAAACAAAAGTTCAAATCAAACCTCAGGTTGATATGTACAATATTGACGGTAAAGAAATTATTATTCTTGCTGAGGGAAGATTAGTTAACCTTGGCTGTGCAACAGGTCATCCTTCATTTGTGATGTCTAATTCATTTACAAATCAGACTCTTGCACAGATTGAACTTTGGAATAATGCTGATAAATATGAAAATAAAGTTTATATGCTGCCAAAATATCTGGATGAAAAAGTTGCAAGACTTCATCTTGATAAAATTGGTGTTGAATTAGACGAACTTTCAAAAGATCAAGCAGATTATATTGGTGTTAAGGTTGAAGGACCATTCAAACCTGATTATTACAGGTATTAAAAAAACCTAATTATAAAGCTAAGGCTCATTTTTAATGAGCCTTTTTTATTTTAAAAGATCATTTAAAGTATCTTCAATAGTTTTAAAATTAAACATAAAACCATTATTTAATAATTTAGCCGGTTTTGCTTTTTGACTTGCTACAATATTTTCTGCGGCTTTACCAACTACAATCCTTAATAAAAATGTAGGTACTTTAAAAATAGAAGGTCTATTTAAAACTTTTCCTAATGCTTTAGCAAACTCATTCATTGTAATTTGATTTGGTGCTACAAGATTTACCGGTCCGGTAATATCTTTATTATCAATGATAAAGAGTATAGATTTTATTTCATCTTTAATATGTATCCAAGGGAACCATTGTTTACCACTTCCTAATGGACCACCCACAAAAAGTTTAAAAGGCAGCAGCATTTTCTTTAAAGCACCACCTTCATTTGCTAAAACAACTCCCGTTCTTATAACAGCAAGCTTTATATTTTCTTTCTCAACTATTTTAGATGCATTTTCCCATTCCGCACATATTTTTGCCAGAAAGTCACTTCCTGCTTTTGAATTCTCATCCAGCACATCATTTTTAACATTTCCGTAGTAGCCAATTGCTGAAGAAGAAATAAATAGCTTTGGCTTTTCTTTGCAATCACATATAGCTTTAGATATTAATTCGGTTACAACTACACGGCTATTTCTAATTTCTTTTTGATATTTCTTTGTCCACCTTTTACTGCCGATTGGTGCACCGGCTAGATTTATAACAACATCAAATGAATTTATTTTCTTTTGTAATAACTCAGCTGAGTTATAATTCCAAGTAAAATACTCGTTATAAAAAGGGAGCTTAGTTTTAGAATTTTCAGAATTTCGTGAAACTAATAGTAAATAATCACCTCTTTTTTTTAGTTCTTCTGCTAAAGTTCTACCGATTAATCCTGAACCGCCGACTATTGCTATCTTCATATAGTATAATTTTATTTTTTGTTATTAAAAATCAAATTGAATATATTATTAGTAATGTGTAATTTCAATAAATTTCATAAAAAGATTTATCAAATTTAAGTAAAAGTAATTTCTACCGGAGAAAGAAATGGGTTTATTCAACTCAAAAGAACTGGAAAAATTAAGAACTGAAAATCAAGAATTAAAAACTAAGTTCCATTTTATGTATGAGAAGGAGAATCAGGCTGAACTTCTCAAAAAAACATTAATTAATCTTAAAAAGGAAATTGCTGATACTAATAAATCAAAAAATAAATTAATGAATGAAATAGAGGAGTTAAAGCTAAAGCATAAAAGATCTGAAAGTGATGTTGATCAAATGAATAAATTAATTCTTGAACTTGATAAAAAGAAATTGGAATTAAAAGATACCGTTAGCTCTTATGATAGTAACCTTAAAGATGTTTCTGAAATTTTAGGTGAAAGTGATATAAATTTTGACGATGATATTACAAATATTAAAGAAGCCAAAACCGCTGATGAAATTGAATCTTTTATATCAAACTTAAAAAATAGATTGGTAAACTTTAAGGAAGCTGAAGAAAAGTTAAATAAGGTAATAGAACTAAAGAATTTAGAAATAAATGATCTGGAAAATAAACAAGAAAGACTTAATACTGAGCAAAATGAAATTGAAACAAAACTTGAAGAAAAAAGAGCTAAGCTAAAAGAAGAAGAAGAAAAATATGAAATAGAAATAAATAAAAACAAACAAAAAATTGAACAACTAGAAAATAAAGAAGAAGAATTATTAAAAGCACAAAATGATCTGGAAACTAAGAAAAATGAACTCAGCGAAATAATTGAAGAAATAAATACTGATGTAAAAAATAAAAGAGAGGTAAAGGGTTCTCTTGAGGTAGAGTCATTAAATTTAGAAAAACAGATAAAAGATCAGAACAAAAAGATTACCCAAGCTCAAGAAAAGTTTGCTACGCTGGATGAAAAAACAAATCAAAGTGAAAAAAGATTATATGAAATTGAGCAATCTTTGGAGATAAAGGCAAAGAAACTTTCCTCTATTAATACAGAAATACATTTACACGAACAGAAATTAGAAAAAATAAAAGATGAAATTGACAGTATAAAAACTGAGAAAGAAAAATTAGAGGCAGATATAATAGAACAAAATAATACAATTAGAGGATTTGACACAAAAGTTGAAAAATTAAAAGAATTGTGTGCTTTATTGGAAACAAGAAGAGGCGAAATAGAGAAAGGTAATCTTGCCCTTGAAAATCGTTTTACAAATATGTTCCAAAAATATAATTCTGAATTAAATAAAATAAATAAGAAGAGAAATTTACTTGAAAAGATAGTTCTGGCCAAAGAACAAGAAATTGAAACTAAAGATCAGGAATTATATGAGAAGATTGCTTCATTAGAAGAAAGTGAAAGGGTCTTAAATTTACGTCAGGTGGAAGTAGATTCCTTAGAAAAACATATTAAGACTTTGACGGAGAAAAAAGATTATCTGTCTAATGAGATCAATATAAACTCAAGAGAATATGACAAACAGATAAAACAAAAAGAGATGTTAAAAAGTGAGGTTCAACTTCTTGTTAATAACAAAAATAATATTGATAAGGATCTACAAAACCTTGTGGATGTGATGGTATCAAGCTATAACCGCTCAGAAGAAAGGAGAAAAGATTTAGAAAAAGATATAAAACTATATGACGAACAACTTGATACCTTTAAAGAAAAAATTAACGAATCAATGAATGAAATGCTGGAGATACAATCTAATGTTAGCGGTTTAAAATTAGAACACGAAGAATTAAGATCAAGTATTTCAAAATTAATTAAGACAAAGAAAAAACTTCATGAAGATATCTCTAAATATCAGGATGTTGTCCAAAGATATCAAAGTATAAAAGAGAAATTAAAAATAGAACAGGCAATTGCAAAAAATAAAGAGTTACCCGGACCATTCAAAGGTAAAAATGTTAAATCCGGTATTTCTTTGGATAAAGAATCAGAATCACATCAGAGATCAAAATTATTTAAGATATAATTTATTTCTGAGGAACTGATTTTAAAAATGTACCGAATTGTTTTTGCTCTTCAAGTCTGCAAGACCAAACTAGTTTGTCATTCCATACAGTAATATCGGGACATCCGTCACACATATTTTGTTCGCCGTCTATTCCGAAATCAACCGGTTGTATAAACATTATTGTTTGCAAATGAAGTCTTCTAAAAATATTTAATGGATTTTTTAAACAACTAAGTAAATATTTTTTGGCTGTTCTTCTTGTGGCTTTATCAAAAGGTGCTATTAGAAAAATTGATTTACCCATTTTTGATAATTTAGGAGAGGCATATGATAAATATGTTCCTTTGAAAAAATGAAAT
>PFGS01000003.1 GCA_002783525.1 Ignavibacteriales bacterium CG12_big_fil_rev_8_21_14_0_65_30_8
TGTTCTTTCTCATAAGTTTCCATTTTAAATGGCCGAGAAGAAAAATCCACTTTTGTTATTTCTTTAAAAATAGATTTTGCTCCAACTCTGTGAGCTTGTTTTCTCATAATATCCATTAATTCAGGGCCTTGAATTCCTTCAACAAATCCGGGATAGTTTTCAACTTCAGTAGTTATCGTTAACTGCCCACCGGGCTGCATGCCTTCAAAAATGATTGGATTTAAATTAGCTCTTGCTGCGTATAATGCCGCTGTTAAACCGGCGGGTCCGGATCCAATTATTATTACTTTATGATGATTATCTGTCATTTTTTCTCCGAGATTTTCTAATGTTATATTTTATCGATTATTAATTAGATTCATTTTTTCTATTTTAGATTCAATTAGACTTTTTTAAGATGATCTGCATTTCTTTTAAGTCCCTTTAATTTTGATCTTTTTATAGGACTATTTTCAAATCTTTTTTTGAACTCTACTTGCTCCATCTTTAATATTTTTTTTAACTTAATTTCTTTATTACCATCTACCTGTAAAAAACTTTTTTCAGAAGTTTCTGTTGAAAATTTGATATTCCAAGGACAAACATCCTGACAAATATCACAACCAAAAATCCAGTTATCAAATTTACCAATAAAATTATCAGAAATTTCATCTTTGTTTTCGATTGTTAAATATGAAATACACTTGTTTGAATCAACAACATAAGGCTGAACAATTGCCTGAGTTGGACAAGCGTCTATACAAGCTGTGCAATCTCCGCAAAGATCTTCTATCTGCTCATTATATTCAAACTCATAATTGGTAATTATGGTTGATAAAAAAATCCAGCTGCCAAGATTTTTATTTATGATATTTGTGTTTTTAGATAGCCACCCCAAACCTGCTTTTTTTGCCCAAACTTTATCCATAACAGGTCCGGTATCAACATAGGTTTTACAATTAAAATTTGGATCGATTTTTTTTAATTCATTTTCGAGTTTATCTAATTTCTTCCAGATTATTAAATGATAATCTTTTCCCCAAGCATATCGTGATACTTTCCCGTGATCTTTTTTGTTGGAATAATTTTCATTTGTGTAATAATTTGTAGCCAGTGAGATAACACTCTTTGCATCGGGTAGAATATTTTTTACATCCTCTCTTTTATCTAAATTCCTTTCCATATATTTCATCCCGGATTGATATCCGGATGAGAGCCATTTATTTAGATTGTGCATTTCTTCCGTAAGAACGTCGACTTTTGCAAAACCAACAAGATCAAAGCCTAATGACTTTGCTTTATCAATTACGATATCATTAGTAAGTTTTACCAATTGTTTGATTTATCTTCAGCTTTTATATAAATAATATCATCAATTACTTTTACAGGATAACTATTTAATCCATTTCCCCCGTTTTCCATTTTACCATCTTTAAGTTTAAACTTCCAGCCGTGGGCAGGACAAACCACACAATTATCTTCTATAAATCCTTCATAAATAAGAGCAGAATGTTGGTGAGGACAAACATTACTCAAAGCGAATACCTCTCCCTTAATTTTGAATAATGCTATATCGATTTCATTAACTAAAAATCTTTTGCCAATACCTTCTGTTAGATCTTCGACCCTACATAGTTTAGAAAAATTTTCAGACAGCATATTACTCTAAATTCTCAAAAGCATCTTTTAACACAATTCTTTTTTCAGTTTCTTCAACAGTAGCAAAAGCATATTGAGGATCGTGTTCAAAAAAAAGTTTCCAATTATCTGTAACAGCTTTGTTTAATATGTATTTTTTTTCTTGATAAGTTATTAACGGTTGTAAATCGTAGCCCATTATGTATGGCAACCTAATGTGTGAATAAGTCGGAAAGAGATCGCAGCAATAAAGCAAAGTATTTAATGGATCAGATACTTTAATTAACTGTTGTGAGAATGTATGCCCATTAATAATTATAAAACTTATATCGTCATCAAAATGATTTTGAGCATCAATTAATTTTAAGACACCTTCTTTTGCCAAAGGTTCAAAATTATCTTTTATATAACTTCCTTTATCTCTGTCAGTTGGATTAATGGCCCATTCGTAATTCTTTTTTTGAACGTGATAATTTGCGTTTGGAAATGTCGGTAATAATTTACCATTATCTAAAATTGTTGAACCACCTGTATGATCAAAATGAAGATGAGTTAAAATAACATCAGTAATTTCATCAGGCTTAATTCCCTCTGATAATAAAGATTTCAAAAGGGAATTATTTTCCTGTTGAATGGAATAAATGTTTTTTGATTTCTCATCCCATTTATCACCCATTCCTGTATCAATTAAAATTTTTTTACTTTCTGATTGAAGTAATAAAAGTCTGGTTGCAAGTTTTATTCTGTTTAATTCATCAGGTGGATTATTTTTACTCCAAAGTGGTTTTGGAATTATACCAAACATAGCTCCACCATCTAAAGCAAAATAGCCAGCGTTAATAACTTTTATTTTATAATTACCAATTTTCATTATAATTGATTTTTACATTTTAAATTACTGAAGATTTATAATATTTAAAAGGATTGGGATTTTTATTTAGTTTAAAATAAAAAAAGGACATCATTTTTGATGTCCTTTATAAATTCCCCTCTGTCCAGATTTAGCGGCCTATAGCATCAAGTTTTTCTTTTTTAGCTAATAAAACCTCTTCATCTTCAGTATGATTTGGGTCAGGCACACAACAATCAACAGGACAAATTTCTACACATTGCGGTTCATCATGAAAACCTTTGCACTCTGTACATTTATCTGGAACAACATAAAAGAAATCATCCGAATAAAAACCTTTAGATCCGGAAGGTGAGGGATCATTTGGTCCATAGTTTTTTTCATTATAATCCCATTCCATTCCTCCTTCATAAATTGCACCATTTGGGCATTCAGGTTCACAAGCTCCACAATTTATACATTCATCAGTTATCATATACGCCATTTAAATCTTCCTTTATTTTTTCAGATATAACTATTTAACCTAAAAATGCGGGAAAAAAATGTGCCAATCTTAACAATAAAAATTCTATCTAAATTTGTAATTATTATCATCATTTTGACTTAAAAAGAGAGGGATAACTTAAAAATGTTCTTTATAGTGGGAAGTATTTCTCAAAAGAAAGGAATAAAAAAAAGGACATAAGTATGTCCTTTTTAAATAAAAACTATTTGATTATAAATTATCTTCCTATTTGATCAAGATAATCTTTTCTTTTTAATAATGTTTCTTCATCTTCAACATGATTTGGATCAGGTAGGCAGCAATCTACAGGGCAAACGGCTGCACATTGGGGTTCGTCGTGAAATCCTTTACATTCGGTACATTTATCGGGTACTATGTAGAAAAAATCAGCAGAATAAAATCCTTCGGCACCATTTGGAGATGCATCTCCGTCGCCATAAGTTTTACCTTCTAATTCCCAATCAACACCACCTTCATAGATCGCAGTATTAGGACATTCAGGCTCGCAAGCACCACAGTTTATACATTCTTCGGTTATATATATAGCCATTTACAATTTCTCCTTATAAAATTATTCGGAACAATATTATCAAATTGTTAATACTAAAATTAACTTTTCATTTATTAAACTTCAATAGAGTTAAAGAATAATAATTCTATGTTACCAGCTACCGCTGGAACCTCCTCCACCGAAAGATCCCCCGCCGCCTGAAAATCCTCTAAAACCTCCTCCGCCTCCGAAGTTACCTCCGGAGCCAAAACCACCACCCCAAAAAATTGTATTCCTTCCTCTTCCTTTTCTCCTAAAAAAAGATGAGAAAAATATTATTATAAATAATATTGTGAATATTGTACTGAAGACATTCTTTTTATTTTTTTTACTCTTGGGTAATGCTTTATATTCTCCTTTTACTGCTGAAATTATTGCAGACAGCCCTTTATAAATTCCATTGAAATAATCACCTTGTTTAAAATAAGGAGTGATTATATTTCTTATAATTGAACTTGCAAGTGCATCGGGTAAAGCTCCTTCTAGCCCATAGCCAACTTCAATTCTTAATTTTTTGTCATCCTTTGCAACGAAAAATAAAACACCATTATCATTTTTTTTTGTACCAATTTTATTTTTTTCAACTACATCTATTGTATAATATTCCAACGGATAATTGTTTAAAGTATTTATCATTAAAAATACAACTTGATTACTTGTAGAGTCTTCAAATATTTTTAAATCTCTGTTAAGAATATTTAATTCAGAACTGTTGAGAGTATTAGTGTAATCATTTGCCCAATATTTTAATGTGGGAATCTCGGGCTGAGAGAAAGTGATTGATACAAATAATAATGAAAATAATATTTTCATTTTAAATTAAAATTTTACCGCAGGCGGTGTTTCAGTACCGGGTGTTGATTGAAAATACTGTTTAGGTGAAAATCCAAACATACCTGCTACAGTTGATGCCGGAAATAATTTTATTGTTGTATTATAATTTTGAACAGTTTCGTTGAATCTTTTCCTCTCAACAGCAATTCTGTTTTCTGTTCCTTCTAATTGGGCTTGTAATGAAAGAAAATTTTGATTGGCTTTTAATTCAGGATATTTTTCTACTGTAACCAATAACCTTGATAAAGCTCCACTTAATGATCCTTGTAAAGCCTGAAATTTTTGAAAAGCTTGTGGATCATTCAGTACATCTTTGTTAACATTCAGCTGACTAACTTTTGCTCTAGCTTCTGTAACATCTACAAGTACACTTTTTTCAAAGTTTGCATATCCTTTAACTGTCTCAACTAAATTCGGAATTAAGTCAGATCTTCTTTGATATTGATTTTCTACCTGGCTCCAGCTCTGGGTAACAGTTTCATTTAAAGTTACCATATTATTGTATGTATTTTTTCCCCATACAAAAATTATAACTGCAAATATTACTAATACTGCACCTAATGATAGTCCTATTAACATTCCTTTTTTCATAAAATTCTCCTACTGCTTAATATATTTTTATTTTAATAATGATCTAGCAATAACCATTTTTTGAATTTCTGATGTACCTTCATAAATTTCAGTAATTTTTGAATCTCTTAAATATCTTTCAACCTGATATTCTCTTACATAACCATAGCCGCCATGTATTTGAATTGCATCAAGTGCACATTCCACACAAATTTTAGACGAATATAACTTAGCCATTGCAGCTTCTTTATAAAATGGTTTACCGCTGTCTTTTACAGCACCAGCTCTCAAAGTCATCATTTTTGCTGCATCTACTTTTACTGCCATATCAGCAAGCATAAATTGTATAGCCTGAAAACTTGAAATTTCTTTTCCAAAAGCTTTTCTTTCTTTAGAATATTTTAATGCAGCATCAAGAGATCCTTCTGCAATGCCAACAGCTTGAGCTGCTATACCTATTCTTCCGCCGTTTAATATATTCATTGCAAAATTAAATCCTTTGCCTTCTTCCCAAACAATATTTTTTGCTGGTACTCTGCAATTTTCAAATGATAAAGAACAAGTATCTGAACTTCTAATACCAAGTTTGTCTTCCTTTTTACCATGAGTAAAACCCGGAGTTCCTTTTTCTACTATAAAAGTAGTTATACCTTTGTGACCTTTTTCTTTATCAGTAGTAGCCATCACTATAAAATAATCAGCTGATGTTCCGTTTGTAATCCAATTTTTCATTCCGTTAAGAACAAAGTAATCCCCA
>PFGS01000216.1:0-1853 GCA_002783525.1 Ignavibacteriales bacterium CG12_big_fil_rev_8_21_14_0_65_30_8
CCTTCGGTTGTGTATTTCATAAATTTAGATTCTCTTATTGGTGCAGCTGTATAACCAGAGCTATACAGTTGAGAAGGAACACCTACTCTTACAGGTCTAGCTTCAGGTCGTTGCGGCTGTTGAACAAAAATTGGCTGTGGCTGAAACTGTGGTCCACTGCTTGCTGGTTGATTAACAACAACTTGTGCTGGTGCTCTTTCAACTTCGCGTACAGGTGATGGTGCAACTGCCGGTGTTACAAGTTCAGCTCTTACCTCAGATGGGCCTGCTGAAACATAGTGTTCTCCTCTGCTCTCTCTAACTTTATAGAGAATATAAGCACCTATTGCCAATATAAATGTGCTTATTGTAGCAACGAGGATTATTGTTGATAGAATCGGTATAAGTTCCATGAGTTACCTCTTAATTATTAAATTAGTTAATTAATTTTGTGATCTTAAAGCTCCAACTCGTTCCAATTTTCCCCAAGACATTCTAATGCCTAGGAATTCTTCAATAGTTGACATCACTTTACTAACATCAATTATAAGAATGAAAACCATTCTATAGATTAAAGAATATGGTACAAGTCTAAATTCTTCTTTTTCTACTGCAACACAGTATAAGGCTGTAACTAGATCCAGTAAGGCCAAGCCTGCCCACCAGAAGAAAATAAGTGATGTAAATCCAAAGAATATAGCAGCAACAATAAAGAATAAATTTGCAGCTAAGTTCATTACCGGCCATATTAAAGCTTCATAAGCCATTGTCCACATGATAAATGTATCGCCGAAATTTATTGTAGGATTTACCATCAATTTTTTATGTTTTCTAATAGATTGAATAATTCCTCTAGTCCATCTGTATCTCTGTTTTAATAGCTGATGTAATCTTTCTGGTGCTTCAGTATAAGAGATAGAATTAGGTTCATAATATATTTTCCATCCGTTAGCTAAAACTTTTAATGTAAGATCTGCATCTTCAGCAAATGTATCGCTTGAATAGAAACCGGCTTCTTCTATTGCTTTTTTTCTGAATAAACCTATTGGACCAGGAATTATATTTACTAAGTTTATAAAACTCTGTGCACTTCTTGCCATATTAAGACCTTCAATATATTCAAGTGCTTGAAGATCGGTTAATAATTTACCTCTGTTAATAACTTTTACATTACCGGCAACTGCTCCAATTTCAGGATTGCTGAAGTGTCTTACTGCTAATTTTATAGAATCTGGTGATAACTGAGAGTCACCATCCATACAAAGTACTATTTCTGCATTTGAATATTTAATACCTGCATTTAAAGCTTGAGCTTTACCGCCGTTTGGTTTATTTATTAATGAAACTTTAACATCGGATAATCTTCCTTTTTGATATCCTACTAAAGCTTCAGCAACTTCTTGAGTGTTATCTTTTGAACCGTCATTAACAATAATTATTTCATAATTTGAATAATTAAGATCTAAAAGTGATTTTACAGAATCTGCAACTACAACGCCTTCGTTATAAACAGGAACGATTATAGAAACGAATGGGAAGAAACCAGTTGTAGGTTTATATGTGTATTGATTTATATAAAGATATGCCATTATAAGAATAGCAAAATATCTGAATACCAATACAAAAAGAAAAATTACTAAAGCAACAATAGTTGTATATTCTAATAACGAACTAACATCAAGTACTGTTTGCGGTAAAGTATAAATTATTATATACAAAAGAATTAATGATAAAAGACCACTTATCAATATTCTCTTTAAATATTTACCTGAACTTTGTTCATCATAACGATGTTCTTTTTTGTTCTTTATTGTAAATATTGCTTTTTTAACTTTTTGACTTAATTCCATAATATTCTTCTTTTTTAATTATTA
>PFGS01000216.1:2002-5645 GCA_002783525.1 Ignavibacteriales bacterium CG12_big_fil_rev_8_21_14_0_65_30_8
TTTTATTATATTCTTGTAAAAGAGCTTTAGTTAACAAATCTGCTACAACTTTACCACCTAAACTTGTTAGATGTACATAATCCATTAATGCTAAAGGTGGTCCAGCATTTACCCATTTAGACATAGAATTATTCCCACCCATAGCTTCAAAAAGATTCCAAAATGCAACATTTGTTTCTTTTGCTAAATCTTCTTGTAATTTTAGTAATGATACAACTTTTGGATCAGTTACAAATTTAGAATGTGTTTTAATACTTTTATCACCAACACTTACAACTAAAATACTTGCACTTGGTAATGCTGATTTGAAATGATTTATTACTTTTTTCATCTTGTTTTTATACCAAATAAAACTTGATACAGGTAAAGTTGTAGCATTTATCCCAAAATTTATAATAATAAGCTTATAATTGAGATATTTATCAAATGCTTTAATAGTATTTTTATCAATATCTACTAAAGAAACTCCTGAATCTCCTTTGAATGAAAAATTATCTACATAAATTCCATTTCCTGTTTCTAAACTAACACCATAAAAATAAGTACCTGCCGCACTACCGCAATTTAATTCAAATGATGTTTCTAAATTTGTTGCATTTAAAACTAATTCGTGTATACCTTCTCCAGGTAGTAATTTTTCTGAAACTGCTCTACTATTACCAAAGGAGTAACTTATTGAAGAAGAATAACTAGCATTACTGTAAAATATTCTTACGGTGTTAAATGTACGAGAAGTTCTCATAAATTTTGTTGTCTCAAATTTTACGGTACTATTACTTGTTGCCTGTGCTGTCATACCGCTAATTCCAATAGGTAGATGAGTCCGATTTCCTGTTGTCATAGAACCCTGAATCCAAGTACCGGTAACAGTTTGTCTAATTGATCTTTTCATTCTTAAATCATCTGGTACAATAGAAAGATAACCTATACCATCACCACCATATTTATCCTGTAGGTTTTGTCTTAAATTTTCTGTTATTACATCACCTAATAAAATTGAATCTCCGTAATGTGCGATTCTAATTTTATTGGTTCTACTACCTCTCAACGCTCTAAAAAAATCTTTTAATTCTTGGTTATTTCCTGCTATTGGGACAAAAGTTCCTTGTACTCCGTGCGTTAAATTTGTAAATACATTTAGATTATCATCTACACAAATATTGTTATTAGTAAAATCTATATATTCATTTACTTCTGTTTCTATTACCTTAGTATTTTCACTAACAGTAATCCCATCGTTAGCAAATTGATAAATATTATTTTGTGAATTTGTAAGATTACTGAATGAAACTACCATAAATAATAGTGCGAAAAGTTTTAATTTTTTTGATGAAATAGTTAAAGAATGATTTGGAGTAAATGACACAATTAACCTCCCGGTATATTATTAAATATATTTTCTATAAAATCAATAACCTGTCTAATTTTTAATTTAAGATTAAACAGGATATCAATTTTGAAACTCTAATTCAAATTTTTTCTATTCTTAATAGAAAGTCCAATAAGCTGATAATGCAATGGATAATGAATTATAGCCTGTTCCCTCTCTAAAAGAACTTGACCCACCGATTCTTCCATTAAGAGTAAAATAAGGTATAGGTTGATAATATATCTCACCCCATGCTTCTCTTAATACATAATTTACACTTGGTGCATATCCAATTTTCCCGCCAAAGTTTAATTTTAACTTAGCAGTATTTTTTGCAGTCCATTCTCCCCATAAGCTATGTGAATCATAACCTTGTGGAGTATAGTACAATGGATTATCAAATTTATAATTTGCATAAGCGTATTCATATCCTATAAAAGTATTTTTATAGAATTTTTTGCCTATTCTTAACTGTAAATCATTAAATAAATTACCATCAGATATAGATCCATAGTGATAGAATCCTGATAATTTCACTTCCTCTGATGGAGTATAAAGCCCATTTATTGAATACATATCAACAGAATAGTTTGTAAATCCAATTAAATTTGGAGATAAAAGAATTACCCTTGCATCATCATTTTGATAAGAAGCAATTAATGAATATTCTTTAGGATCTTCTGCTTTAAATATAATTTCTGTTGTTCCTCTTTCATTTCCTGCAAGATCTCTTTGAGATCCAAAACCTAAAGTAGTAGTAACATAATCAGAAAATCTGAACATCAATTGACCTTTAAATGAATTAAGATCAACATTCCAAAGTGATGTTTGTAAATGAGTTCTATCATATCTTACACCTGCACTTAAAAAACTTGTTACACCTAATTGTAAACCAACGCCTATTTTATTAAATGAAAAGTCTTGGTTATCTGAAAAATATGTACCTGATGGATTAAGTGCCATATAGCTTGGGAATGTAACAAATAAATCATTTATGCTGCTACCTCTTGGTAACCAACCCATTCTTGCATTTATTGTATTTATTTGTGTAGAATCCAGTTTTACACTATTTGGATCATCAGATGGTTCTAACATAGTTTCATAAATATCTCTTGCTTCATCATATTCTTCCATTCTTGAATAAGCATCAGCTAAATAAAGATTAGCTTCATAACTTTCAGGCTTCTGTTCAGCTAATAAAATCAATTTATTTAATGCTGCTGTAGAATCATTTGTATATAATTGTGCCCTGGCTCTTAAAAGACTTACATCAAAATCATCACCATCCAGTAATATTTGATCATATGTAGAAACAGCTTTGTCATAATATTTTGCAGCAAATAATATGTCTGCATATTCTAAAAGTTCTTGTCTTGTAGGTGCTGTAATTTTCGATAAATATTCATCGTATTTTGCAACAGCTCCTTCATAATCTCTATTCATTGCTAATTGTCCGGCATCTGATCTAATTTGCATAATCTTCAATCCTTCATTAGCAGATAATGCTCTTTCATAGAATTGCTCGGTTGCACTAACAATACTTGAATTAGGTTCTAGACTTTTTGCAATATCTAAATATTTTTTAGATTCTTCAAAATTCTTTTCCCATGCTTCTAATGTAGACATACCAACTATAGCATAAATATTTTTGGGTTCATGATTTAGAACATTTTGCAAGTAACCTCTTGCTTCGTCCAAATCTCTAACTGCCCAAACTGATATTTGACCTTGTAACAATTGATATTCTAAATTGTTAGGTTCACTATATAATAAAGTTTTTATTTCTTCATCAGCTTTATCAAAATCTGTATTCCAAGCTGAATATTTTGCAACTAAAAATCTAACTTCAGGATTTGTACCCGGTACTCTATTCAAATATTCATTCAATAAATCTAAAGCACTATCATAATCAATTAAACCTGCATAATACTTTGCTAGTTCCAAAACCATTTTCTTATTAGTTGGATCTGTTTTTATCTTTTCTGTGTATTCTGCAATCTTAATTTGATTTAGACTATCTTTTTTAGCAGTAACTGCAACAATCAATTCTGCTACTCTATTTGGTTCAATGCCTTTTTCAGATAAAAATTGTAGTTGCTGTTCAGCTTCTACATATCTATTAGCTTCAACCAATTCATCAATCAATCTAAATCTTACTGTATAGTTATTTGGATTTCTTTTTAATATTCCATAATCTCTATCTATCGGATATACAAATCTTTTTGGTGTTGGTATTACTGCTTGCCCATTTACATATTTTACAGATGTATCATT
>PFGS01000155.1 GCA_002783525.1 Ignavibacteriales bacterium CG12_big_fil_rev_8_21_14_0_65_30_8
TAAAGGAGTTTCTATTACTTTTGGTATTACTGACATTTTTACTGCTTCCAAAACATCTCTTCCTGCAAGATCTATTGCAGTTGCTCTTTCAAAAGGTAAATCTATGTTTGCTTTATCTGCAGAAATTAGTGCATTAATAACCTTTATAACTTCACCTCCAGCTAGATAATGTGCTTCAAGTTTTCCAACTTCCACTACAATTCCAGCTTTTGTAGCAGTAATCATACTCCTTACAATAATTACAGGCGGTACTTTTCTTAAACGCATTCCAACCAAGTCTTGGAAAATTCTAAGTTTTACACCTGAGAAATAGGCTGTAATAAATAGACCTATCGGTATAAAGTACAAGAAAACTATTAAAAATAGTATTATTGCTATTATTAAAACAATTGATAATCCTGTTAGTGCTTCCATGTTAGTCCCGATTTTATATTATTTAATTTTAATTTATCTTAACTTTTAGAAGTTTAATTTAATAAGGATAGATATTAAATGATAGTAATTGGAAACAATTTATAAATTTTAATGTACACATTTATAATAGTTGAATAGAATTTATAATGTTTTTTAAACAACTGAAATTATGTAATTTTTTAAATTGTTAGATTTTGGTTAAAAACAGTAATTTCTCAAATCATTTAAAATTTGGCACATAAATTGATTATTATATATATTACAGTTAAGCAAATTACTTAAAGTAAATTATGGTACATATTTGCTTGTTTGATGGATTAAGTATATATATATTTAGTGCAACAAATAAACAATAAATATTGTTAATATTATAGCAATAAAAAATAAAAGGGATAATTATTAATGGAAGGTAACTTTTCAGATAGACTTCAGGATGTTATAAGATTAAGCCGTGAAGAAGCTCTACGTTTAGGTCACGATTATATTGGAACTGAACATTTGCTTTTGGGAATTATTCGTGAAGGTCAGGGAGTTGCTGTTCAGATTCTTAGAAATCTTGATTGTGATTTAATGAAGCTTAAAAAAGCAATTGAAGATACTGTAAGAACTTCCGGTGGAACATTAACAATAGGTAATATTCCTCTTACCAAACAAGCAGAAAAAGTTTTAAAGATAACTCAGATAGAATCAAAAATTTACAAAGCTGATGTAATTGGAACAGAACATTTACTTCTTTCATTATTAAGAGATGAAGATAATATTGCTACTCAAATATTGCATCAATTTAATGTTACTTATGATGCAACCCGCTCTGATCTTAATTCATTGTTAAGTGATAAAGATGTATCATATCAGTCAAGCTCAAAATCAAAATTAGATAAGAAAACCGAACGAACAAAAACTCCTGTGCTAGACAATTTTGGTAGAGACTTAACTAAAATGGCTAATAAAGATAAGCTTGATCCTGTTGTAGGTAGAGAAATGGAAATTGAAAGAGTAGCTCAAATATTAAGCAGAAGGAAAAAGAATAATCCTGTTTTAATTGGCGAACCCGGTGTTGGTAAAACAGCTATTGCCGAAGGCCTTGCTTTAAAAATTATACAAAGAAAAGTTCCAAGAATTTTACAGAATAAAAGAGTTGTTACTTTAGATCTTACAGGCCTAGTAGCCGGTACAAAATATCGTGGACAATTTGAAGAAAGAATGAAAGCTTTAATGAATGAATTGGAAAAAGCTGAAGATATAATTCTTTTTATTGATGAACTTCATACTATTGTTGGTGCTGGAGGAGCTTCCGGTTCTTTGGACGCTTCTAATATGTTTAAACCTGCATTATCCAGAGGTGATATTCAATGTATAGGTGCTACAACTTTGGATGAATACAGGAAACATATTGAAACAGACGGAGCTTTAGACAGAAGATTTCAAAAAGTTATGGTTGAACCTCCTAATCAAGAAGAAACATTACTAATACTTGAGAATATAAAATTTAAATATGAAGAACATCATCATGTAAAATTTTCTAAACAAGCTATTTTGGCTGCTGTAAAACTAAGTACAAGGTATATTTCAGACAGACATTTACCTGATAAAGCAATTGATGTAATTGATGAAGCTGGTTCAAGAGTACATATGGGTAATTTTGAAGTTCCAAAAGAAGTTTTGGACCTGGAAGCTGATATAGAAGAAGTAAGAAAAGAAAAAGCTTCTGTTGTTAAAAGACAAGATTATGAAGAGGCAGCAAGACTTAGGGATAAAGAAAGAAATTTACAATCCGATCTAGAAATTGTTAAAAATGAATGGGAAGCCAAAACAAAAGATGTAGTTCACGATGTTACAGAAGAAGACATTGCTACGGTAGTAGCTATGATGACAGGAATACCTGTCAACAGAGTAGCTCAAACTGAATCTGAAAAATTATTGAAGATGGATATTGCTTTACAGAAAGAAATTATTGGACAAGATGAAGCAATACTAAGATTAACTAAAGCAATAAGAAGAACAAGAGCAGGATTAAAAAATCCACATAGACCAATTGGAAGTTTTATCTTTTTGGGTCCAACCGGTGTTGGAAAAACAGAGTTAAGTAAAGCACTTGCAAAATATTTATTTGACTCAGAAGATGCACTCATTAGAATTGATATGAGTGAATACATGGAAAAATTTTCATTATCTCGTTTGGTCGGTGCACCTCCCGGATATGTTGGTTATGAAGAAGGTGGACAGCTTACTGAAAAAGTTAGAAGACGCCCGTATTCTGTTGTATTGTTTGATGAAATTGAAAAAGCTCATCCGGATATATTCAGTATATTACTTCAAGTATTAGATGATGGAATGTTGACAGACAGTCTTGGGAGAAAAGTTGATTTTAAGAACACGATAATTATTATGACTTCAAATGTTGGTGCTCGTGATATTAAATCCATTGGCGCATTCGGGTTTAGCGAAGAAAAGGTAAGCAATAAGCACGAAAGCATGAAAAATACACTTGAAGATGCAATGAAAAAATTGTTTAATCCTGAATTCCTTAATCGTGTGGATGAAACAATAGTATTTAGATCATTGGACAAGAAAGATATTCTTAAAATTATTGATATAGGTTTGAGAGATCTTATGGAAAACATTGCTGAACATAAAATGGAAATTAAGCTTGATAAGTCTGCAAGAAACTTTTTGGTAGAAAAGGGCTATGATGAAAAATTTGGAGCCAGACCATTGCGCCGGGCTATTCAAAAATATGTTGAAGATCCATTAGCTGAAGAAATTTTAAGAGGTTCATTTGAAGAAGGAACTAAAATTACAGCTAAATTTGTAAAAAATACTGAAGAATTAATCTTTGTAAGTGAAAATGAAAAGATAGATCTTTCGGATGAAGAGCCTGAAAAAACTGATAAGAAAGATACCTAATTTTAATACTGTAAATTGAAAAATAATATTTAAAGCGTATTATTGTAATACGCTTTTTTTATATTTCTATTTTGTAAAAAGGAGAAGTTATGTCTTTACTTACTGAACAAGAAATAAAATCTAATCTTTCTAATTTATCTGAATGGCAATATGAAAATAAAAGCATCACTAAAGAATTCGTATTAAAAGATTTTAATGAAGTACTTTATTTCGTTAATAAAATTGGCAGATCAGCTGAAGCAATAAATCATCACCCTGATCTATTAATGCACTCTTGGAATAAATTAAAAATAACAATTTCTACACATGATAAAGATGGAGTGACTGAGAAAGATTTTGAATTGGCAAATAAAATTGAGGAATTGAAATAAATGGATGACAGATTAAATGGATTACTGGCTCTTTATGAAAAGGATTCAAATGATTCGTTTATTATTTATGGCATTGCATTAGAATATAAATCTAAAAAAAATTATTCAAAAGCCGAAAATTATTTTAAAACATTATTAGAAAAAGATCCCAATTATATACCGGCATATATGCAATATGCAATCTTAAAAGAAGAGACTAATGAATTAATAAAAGCCAAAGAAATTTATACTGAGGGAATAAAAATAGCACAGGAAAATGGGGATGATCATGCAGCAAAAGAAATGGAGGAATTTTTAGATGAACTTAACTGAAAATGAAATGCTTGATATTTTTAATAAAACACAAGCACTTTTAAACGGACATTTTCTATTAACTTCAGGTAGACACAGCAACAAATATTTCCAGTGTTCAAAAGTTTTGCAGTATCCGGAATATAATGAAGCAATCTGCAAAAATATTTCTGATTTTTTTAAAAATTATAAAATTGATACAGTTATCTGTCCTGCTATTGGAGGTATTGTTGTGGGACAAGAAGTTGCAAGACAGTTAAATAAAAAATTTATTTTTGCTGAAAGGGAAAACGATATTATGACTTTAAGAAGAGGATTTTATATAAAAGAAGGTGAAAATGTTTTAATTTGTGAAGATGTAGTAACAACCGGAGGTTCTGTATTTGAAGTAATTGAACTTGCAAAACAGAAGAAAGCGAATATTGTAGGGGTTGGATTTATTGTTGACAGAAGTTTCGGAAAAGTAAAATTTGGATACCCTCAGCACAGTGTAATAAAAATGGAAGTAATTTCATATTTAAAAGAAGAATGTCCTTTGTGCAAAGAAGAACTGGAATTAGTAAAACCGGGATCAAGAAAAATATTAAAATAATAGGGGATTTATCAGATCTATAATTTATGGAACAAAAAAAATTACAAAAAACTGTTGAAATAATTACAAGCAAAGAATTCAATTCAGAAAAAGAAATGCTGAAAGAAGTTCTAAACCAGATTGTTGATAATGAAAATGTTGACATTACCGGAGGAAGAATTTGGAAACTGGATAAAAATACTGAAGAATATAAATTACTTTATCAGGTAGGTAATGTAGATGAAATTAAAAAAAATTTTAAGCTGAAAGTTTCTGAATATCCAATTTTTGATGTGATAAGTGAAAACAGAACAATACTCGGTGATGAAACAAATGAAATTTTAAAAGCAAAGGGGATTCTTAAATATTCAGCTTCAGGTGTTGGCTATAAAATAATGTTGAATAATAAAAAATATTATCAATACATATTTTCAATAAATAATGAAAATTTGAATGAACAAATAATGTTTAATCTAAGCATTATTGCCACAACATTAACAGCTAAGCTTAAACAACTACATACATCAAAAAAAGCTGATTTCTTTAGAGCCGGAATTGATAAAGCAAGAGAGATACAAAGGAGCATTCTTCCTGAACACGAATATCATTTCCACGATTACGAGCTCTTTGGTTTAACAAAACCTGCAGAAATAGTTGGCGGTGATTTTTTTGATTATCTTGAAGTAGGTGATGATAACGACAGACTTGGAGTTGCACTTGGTGATGCAGCAAGCAAAGGTGTTGGTGCTGCGGCTGAAGCTATGTATATATCCGGTGCATTGAGAATGGCGAGCAATTTTGAAATTAAAATTGCTCCTTTGATGCGCAGAATGAATAAACAAATAAATAAAATTTTTGACGATGATAAGTTTGCAACATTTTTTTACGGAGAATTATCTACGGATAATTGTGGATTGTTCCTCTATTCAAGTGCAGGTCATAATCCTCCATTTTTCTTAAAGAAAAATTCCAGTGAAATTATTAAACTTATGCCAACCGGTCCGGTTTTTGGTCCTGTTCCAAATGCAAAATATAAAGTGGATAATATTAATTTTTCGGAAGGAGATATTCTTGTATTATATTCTGATGGAATTACCGACTCTTCAAACAAGG
>PFGS01000077.1 GCA_002783525.1 Ignavibacteriales bacterium CG12_big_fil_rev_8_21_14_0_65_30_8
ATTTAAATTATCCCGTTAAGAGTAGTGATAAATTTGTTACTGTAGCTACTACTCGTCCTGAAACAATGCTTGGTGATACAGGAATTGCTGTTAATCCTGAAGATGAAAGATATAAAGATCTTATTGGTAAAAAAATCATCCTTCCTTTAGTTGGAAGAGAAATACCAATTTTTACCGATGAATATGTTGATAAAGAATTTGGAACTGGTGCTGTTAAAGTAACACCTGCTCACGATGTAAATGATTATGAAATGGGTAAGAGACATGAACTGGAAGTACTTAATATTTTCAATGATGATGCCTCAACAAATAATAATGTTCCGGAAAAATTCAGAAATTTAGACAGATTTGATGCAAGAAAAAAAGTAATTGCATCAATGGAAGAATTAGGATTACTTGTAAAGACAGAAGATTATCAAAACAAAATAGGTTATTCTGAAAGAGGCGGGGTACCGATTGAGCCTTATTTATCCGAACAATGGTTTATGAAAATGGATGAAATTGCCAAGCCTGCAATTAAAGCAGTTACTGACGGCAAGGTTAATTTCCATCCAAATCATTGGGTAAAAACTTACGATCATTGGATGAGTAATATTAAAGATTGGTGCATATCTCGTCAGCTTTGGTGGGGACATAGAATACCTGTCTGGTATTGTGTGGGGGATGATTATTGCAAATTAGAGTGTAAAAATCCTATTGTAGCTGTTGATAGGCCTGAAAAATGTCCGCATTGTGGTTCAACTAAATTGAAACAAGATGAAGACGTACTTGATACCTGGGCATCAAGCTGGCTCTGGGCTTTTGATGTTTTTAAAACCGAAGAAGAACAAAAATATTATTTCCCAACAGACACACTTGTTACTGCGCCGGATATAATCTTCTTTTGGGTTGCAAGAATGATTATGTCAGGACTTTATTTTAAGAAAAACATTCCTTTCAAAGATGTTTATTTTACAAGTGTGATCCGTGATATGAAGGGAAGAAAGATGAGTAAATCTCTTGGCAATTCACCTGATCCGTTGGATGTAATTGATGACTACGGAGCTGATGCATTAAGATTTACCGTAATTTATTTAGCACCGCTCGGACAGGATGTTCTTTTCAGTTCTGACAAATGTGAGTTTGGTAGAAATTTTGCCAATAAGATCTGGAATGCCGGAAGATTTTTAGTGATGAATGCTGAAAAAATTAAATTGAATAATTCATTAATAAACGAATATATAGACTTTACTGATAAATGGATCTCCTCAAGATTAAATGAAACTCTTAAAATCCTGGAAACTTCACTGGATAAATTTGAAATTAACAATGCTTCAAAAATTATTTACTCATTTGTTTGGAATGACTTCTGCGACTGGTATTTAGAGCTAATTAAAACAAGATTGTATTCAGATAATGAAGAAATAAAATCTGCGGTATTGACAAGAGCAATTAAAATATTTGAAGAATTATTAAAGATCGTTCATCCATTTATGCCGTTTATTACGGAAGAACTTTGGCATTTTGTTTCCGGAAAAGAAATTAATGAAAGTATTTCTCAATCAAAATACCCGGTTACAGATCCTTCGCAAATAAATTCAGATATAGAAAAGGAAATGGAATTTTTACAAAATATTATAACTGCGGTAAGAAATATAAGGGGTGAAATGAACATTGCTCCTTCACTTCAGCTTGATGTATTTATTAAAACAGAAAAAATAAATGATGAACAGTTGGAGTATATAAAAAAATTAGTCAAAGCTAAAAATATTACAATTGGCAGTAAACTTGTAAAACCAAAAGCAAGTGCTTCAAAAGTTATAAACAATTGTGAAATTTATATTCCTTTAGAAGGAATAATAGATATAGAACTTGAAAGAAACAGACTACAAAAAGAGATCAACCGTTTGGAAGGTTCTTTAATTGGGATAGATAAAAAATTGAGCAATGAAAAGTTTTTTAATAATGCCCCACCAGAAGTTGTAGAAAAAGAAAAGCAGAAAAAAGAAGATTGGCAGAATAATATTGTAAAGCTAAAAAGTTTATTAGAAGATATTAGTTAGTTCTATAAAAGTATAAAGAAAAACTTTTAATAGTCATTTCGAAGAAATCCGTCATTTGACGGATGACTGAGAAATCTTTCTTCTTTTAAATTTTTACTCAAAAAGATTTTTCACCTCCTTTTGTCGGTTCGAAAAGACATTAAAATTTAATCTTAATTTCCATACCTAAATAATTATTTATTCCTCTTCCATAAAAGGATATCTCCAATCCTTTGGAGGATCAAATGTTTCTTTAATGGAACGAACACTCATCCAGCGTAAAAGATTCATTGCACTTCCTGCTTTATCATTGGTACCTGATGCCCTTCCGCCACCAAACGGCTGCTGACCGACAACTGCCGCTGTTGGTTTATCATTTATATAAAAATTACCTGCTGCATGTCTTAGTTTGTTAGACATTTTAACAAGTACTTCTCTGTCCTGTGACCAGATAGCACCTGTTAAAGCATATGGGGAAGTATTATCACAAAGTTCCAATGTATCATCAAACTTTTTATCATCGTAAACATAAATTGTTAAAACAGGTCCAAATATTTCTTCTACCATAGTTTTAAATTTAGGATTTGTCGTAACTATAGTTGTAGGTTCTATAAAATATCCTTTTGAGTCATCATAATTTCCACCGGTAATTATTTCAGCCTCTTTCGATTTTTTTGCAAAATCTATATAACCTGTAATACTTTTGAAAGCAGGTTTATCGATTACAGCTGTCATAAAATTTGTAAAATCTTCAGGGTCTCCCATTTTAATTTTACCAACTTCTTCAATATATTTTTTCTTGAAATCTTTCCATAAAGATTTTGGTAAATACATTCTGGAAAGTGCAGAACATTTTTGTCCTTGATATTCAAAAGCAGCCCTGATTGAAGCTGTTACTAAAGCATCTACATTTGCAGTGTTGTGAGCAAACAGAAAATCTTTTCCACCTGTTTCACCGACAATCCTTGGATAGTATTTTGCTTTGTGAATATTTTCGCCAACAGTTTTCCACATTCCCTGAAATACTTCTGTAGAACCTGTAAAATGTATACCTGCTAGATCAGAACTTGTCAATACAGGATTACCTACATCACCGCCTGAACCTGGAATAAAATTAATTACTCCAGCAGGTAAACCTGCTTCCATTAAAAGTTTCATTACAAAGTATGCTGAATAAACTGCTGAAGATGCAGGTTTCCAAAGAACAACATTTCCCACCATTGCAGGTGCTGATGGCAGATTTCCTCCAATCGAAGTAAAGTTAAATGGATTGACCGCAAAAATAAATCCTTCCAACGCCCTATATTCTGAACGGTTCCACATTCCTTTTGTTGACATTGGCTGCTCAGCCATAAGCTGTGTCATAAAATGTGTATTAAATCTCCAGAAATCTATTAACTCACAAGCTGCATCTATTTCTGATTGGTAAGCTGTTTTTGATTGAGCAAGAATTGTTGCAGCATTAACAGTAGAACGCCAAGAACCGGCAAGTAATTCAGCTGCTTTTTGAAATATTGCCGCTCTGTGTTCCCAAGGCATGTTTTCCCATTTTTCTCTGGATGAAAGTGCGGCTTCAATAGCCATTTCAACTTCTTTTTTTCCTGCTTTATGATATACACCTAATTTTTTTGAGTGATTATGCGGCACTCTCATATCACCTGTGTTGCTGGTTTTAATTTCTTTTCCACCAATAATAAGTGGTATTTCAATTTCTTTTGATTTTAATTCTGAAATTTTCTTTTTTAATTCTTCTTTTTCTTTACTGCCCGGTGAATAAGATAAGACAGGTTCATTAACCGGGGTTGGTACTTTGAAATAAGCGTTTGACATTGAGTCCTCCGAGCTATCGTTATTATAAAAACTTTCAAATTGTCATTTCGAAGGAATCCGTCAGCTGACAAATGACTGAGAAATCTTTTAGGTTAGAATTTTAATGAAAGATTTCTCCTACGGTTAACACCGGATTCAAAATGACAATTACTATATTCACAATAAATAATTTAAATACAGTTATCTAAAATCGTACTTTTAGATTCTTTAATCAAATTTGGAGTGAATTTATTATAACGGAATTGTAAGGTTTACAGCAATATTTTCAACACCGGGATTCGGCGGACCAAGACTTGCATTTGAAATATGGCTTAAACTGATGCCTAATCTATAATTATTTAATTTTAGTGCCAGTTCTAATTTGGAACGAAATTCTAAAGCGTAAAATAAATCTTTACTGTTTCCTTTATTATAATATCCGGTGGAAAAACTTGGAGTTAATACCAGAAAACTACTTAAATGAATGTCGGTTGTTATTCCTGCAAAAATAAAAAAACCTTTGTCAGTATTTGCCATTACGCCTAAAATTGGGTTCAGAAATAGTATGTCAGTTCCTGATCTGTATTCCAATCCAATTAGAGTAGATTTTTTCACCTTTTTATTAAAATCAAAAGTACCTGTCTCCAGGGTAATATAATTATTATTTTGTGCTTTTATATTAGAAGTAAATAAAACTATAAAAAGTGTTAGCAAGATTTTTGAAAGGCAATATTTTTTTAACATTAAGAGAATATTTAATAATTTGTGTTTTGTTTGACAATAAATATAAATAATAATATTAAATTGTTTTTTATAAATGAATAAATATGAGTAGAAAAATGTCAACATTGAATAAATCAAAAAACTTAAAAACAAAATTAGATATTGCAAAAGACTGGCTTCCAAGATATACAGGGACTAAAATTGATGAATTCGGAGATTATATTCTTCTTACAAATTTTAATAATTATGTAACACAATTTGCTGAAATATTTAAGTGCAATGTTAATGGTATTGGAAAACCAATGCAGACTGCTACAAACACACAAGGTTTATCAATTATTAATTTTGGAATGGGATCACCAAATGCTGCAACAATAATGGACCTGCTTATAGCAAGAAAACCAAAAGGTGTTTTATTTTTAGGCAAATGCGGCGGGTTAAAAAAATCAACGGAGCTTGGCCATTTTATTTTACCAATAGCTGCAATAAGAGGAGAAGGAACAAGTAATGATTACATGCCAAGTGAAGTGCCTGCATTACCATCATTCAAACTCCATAAATTTGTTTCTGATAAAGTAATTGAAAAAAAACAAGAATATAGAACAGGTGTAATTTATTCAACAAACAGAAGATTATGGGAATGGGACAAAGAGTTCAAATCATATTTGAAAAAACTTTCTTTAATCGGGATTGATATGGAAACTGCAACTGTATTTGTAGTTGGCTTAGTTAATGAAATTCCAAGGGGTGCATTGCTATTGGTCTCTGATATGCCGTTAGTTCCGGAGGGAATAAAAACAGAAGCATCAGACAAAATGATAACAAATAAATTCTCCGATCTCCATCTTCAAATTGGTATTGAAGCAATGACAGAAATCGGAGAGAAAGGCGAGCAGATAAAACACTTTAAGTATTGA
>PFGS01000291.1:0-3549 GCA_002783525.1 Ignavibacteriales bacterium CG12_big_fil_rev_8_21_14_0_65_30_8
AACCAATTGCTTTTTCAAATTGATTAATTTTAGTCAATAAATAATCTCTTAATTAAATTTTTATTATTGTAGATATACGTAATACCTGAGTGTAAAGTAATTATTGTAACAAATAACATTATTATAAAAATTAATGTTGGGTCAAAGAGCATTTTAAAAATATTTTCGTTCCCATTGTAAAGCTGAGGTATTTTTTCACATGTCCTAATTATTAATAAGTAATAAAGGAATATCATTTGCAAAAAAGTTTTCCACTTTGCATATAAACTTGTAGGAAAGGTATTCCCTTTGTAATCAGCATAAGCTCTTAAAATTGTAATTACAAAATCTCTAACTAAAATTATAATTACCATCCAAAGCGGGATCATTCCTATAATATAAAATCCAACAAAAGCTGTGGAAGTTAATATTTTATCAGCAAGTGGATCCCAGAATTTTCCCCAGTTAGTTATGTAATTGAATTTTCTTGCAAGCCAGCCGTCGTACCAATCAGTTAAAGCTGCAACAATAAAAACTGCCAATGATATTTGATTCAATAGAGGATTTGAAGAAAGAAAAAGATATAAGAAGATTGGAGTTAATATTATTCGTAAAATCGTTAATTGATTGGGAAGTATCATATTGATTTGTTATTAAAGACTTGTTAATCTTTTTAGATATAAAAATTCGTATATACCTGTAGCATGTCCGTCTTTCCAGGTTAACTTTAAAGCATAGTTCCCTACTTTTTCAATATTCTTTAACATAATTTGATCTTGATTATAGATACGAATATAATCTTTACTTTGATATTCTCTTTCTGCCAAGCAAGTAGCACAAGGGCATTCTTTTCTAAGTTGCCGAAAAGAAATTTTTACCTGATTCTCATTATCCCAATCAATAATTAAGTTTTCTTTGTCGGTGCTAATTTTTTTAGGATTCATTAACTTAAATTTTCACCGGTTAATTTGTTAAGAACATCCAGATATTTTTTACTTGTATTATTTACAATTTCATCAGGTAACGTTGGAGGTGGTGGTTGTTTGTTAAAATTTATTGAGAGCAAATAATCCCTAACAAATTGTTTATCATAACTTTGCTGTGCTCCTCCAGGTTCATATAAGTCTTTAGGCCAAAATCTTGAAGAATCAGGAGTTAAAGCTTCGTCAATTAAGATTAACTTTCCATTGTAAAGTCCGTATTCAAATTTTGTATCGGCTATTATAATTCCTTTTGTCAATGCAAAATCAGCTGCATTTTTATAAATAGAAATTGATTTTTCCCCCAGTTGTTCTATTATTTCTTTTGAAATAAATTTTTCGGCATCTTTTTCGGAAATATTTTCATCGTGAAGCCCGATTTCTGCTTTTGTGGAAGGAGTAAATATTGGTTCAGGGAATTTATCTGATTCGAATAAACCTTCGGGTAATTTTATACCGGAAATCTCTCCGGTTTTTTTGTAATCATTCCAACCCGAACCTGAGATATAACCTCTTACAATACATTCTAATGGAACAACTTCTGCTTTTTTAACAAGCATTGATCTTCCTTTAAGATCTTCTTTATATTCTTGGCATTCTGAGGGAAAATCATCAACATTTGTTGAAATTAAGTGATTTTCAATTATATCCTTGTTAAAGTCAAACCAAAACTCTGATATTTTTGTAAGTACTTTTCCTTTAAATGGTATGCCTTGATCCATAATTACATCAAATGCAGAAAGACGGTCGGTAGAAACTATTAAAAAATGTTCTCCTAAATCATAAATATCTCTTACCTTACCTTGTTTAGCTAATTTGAGATTGGGGAATTTTGTCTGAAGCATTACTTTTCCATTCATAAAAAATTCTTTTTTTTTGAATTAAATATAGTAATGGTAGGTCTGATATGCCAAAAGATATTCTATTATTAATATTTAAGAAAAACATTATTTTATTTATCTCTTAATAAGTAGGTAGATATTTTTTTAGGATTATATCTTTTTAATCTTTTTTTTTGTTTAATAATTAAATAGATATACTATATTAACATTACTAAATTATTTATTTACAACAGCTTAAATAATCTACTTACATAAAATAGAGGAACAAATGACAAACTATAAACTTTCTTCTAACTTAGCAATTAGCGATAACGGTTTTTTGTTTTTATCTACAACAGGAGAAACATTTACGGTAAATGATATAGCTAAAGTCGTTTTAATGGATCTGAAAAACGATATTAATTATAAATCTATCTTTGATAAATTACTCAAGGAATATGAAGTTGAGGAAAAAATTCTAGAAAGAGACCTGGAAGATTTTTTTAATCAACTAAATGTTTACAATCTATTAGAAGAAAAATGAAAATAGCAGTAACGGGACTAAATAATGTAGATAATCCGGGCCCCGGTGTACCGGTTATTAGAGGGATAAAAGATGCAAAAGATTTCAAGTGTGAAATAATAGGACTAATTTATGATGCCCTTGAACCCGCACCATATATGGATGATATTGTTAAATCAACCTATACCATTCCCTATCCTTCAGGAGGATTGGACCTATTATTTGAACGTATAAAATATATTCACTCAAAAGAAAAATTAGATGTAATTGTTCCAACATTAGATTCAGAACTTTTTGGATTTACAAAATTAACTCCTAAACTTGATGAATTAGGTATTAAAACTTTTTTACCTTCAACTGAACAACTAATATTAAGAGGAAAAGATAAATTAGCTTCATTCTGTAATGATAATGATATTCTAGTTCCTAAAAATATTTTAGCAACTTCAGCGCAGGATATTTATAAAGTATCTTCTGAATTTAAATTCCCTGTAGCTGTTAAAGGAATTTTTTATGATGCAAAAATTGCTAATAATTTAGACGAAGTATTTTCAGCTTTTAAATCAATAAGTTCTAAATGGGGATTTCCGGTTGTAATTCAAGAATATATTAAAGGTGAAGAATATAATGTTTCAGCTTTAGGCGATGGTGAAGGTAAAACAATTGGAGCTGTAGCAATGAAAAAACTTTATATCACAGATAACGGTAAAGGATGGTCAGGTGTTACTATTTATGACAATAAATTAATTGAGCTGTCAAAAAATATTATTAGTAAAATAAAATGGAAAAGTGGTGCCGAACTGGAATTTATAAAAGAGGAAAAAACAAATAAATATTATTTATTAGAAATGAATCCCAGATTCCCGGCCTGGGTGTATTTAAGTGTTGCTTCAGGACAAAATCTACCGTATTCCCTTGTAGAACTAGCGTTGGGTAAAAAAGTGGAACCATTTGAAAAATACGAAGTCGGGAAATTATTTATTAGATATTCTTGGGATTTAATTACTGACCTAAAACAATTTGAAAACATTAGTGTAAACGGAGAAATGCATAATGGCTAAAAAACAATATGAAAAACCAATGATAACAAAACAATTATCCGGTTTTATGAATAAATTCGGTGCTTCTACTTTAACTTTGCCTAAAACAGAAATAGATGGTGTAAATGTAAAAGATCTTGCAGAAAAATTTGGTTCCCCCTTGTTTGTGCTTTCTGAAAAAACTATTAGGGAAAAACAAAGGAATA
>PFGS01000291.1:3561-5525 GCA_002783525.1 Ignavibacteriales bacterium CG12_big_fil_rev_8_21_14_0_65_30_8
TTAAAACAAGATATCCTAAAGTTCAGTTTGCGTGGTCGTATAAAACAAATTACCTGAATGCTGTTTGTTCAGTTTTTCATCAGGAAGGTTCTTGGGCAGAAGTTGTATCAGAATTTGAATATGACAGGGCAAGAAAATTAGGAATTAGCGGAGATCATATTTTTTACAACGGTCCTCATAAATCAGATGAATCTTTAACAAATGCAATTAACGACAAAGCAAAAATTCATATCGATCACTTTGACGAGCTTTATCAAATTATTGAACTCACTGAAAAATTAAATAAAAAAGCCAATGTAGCTATAAGAGTAAATTTAGATGTCGGTATATACCCAATGTGGGACAGATTTGGTTTCAATTATGAAAATGGTGAAGCCGCTCAAGCTTTAAAAAGAATTATAGTAACAGATAAACTAAATCTTATTGGTCTTCACATGCATATCGGCACTTATATTATGACAAGTGAAGCTTACAAAATTGGCGTAAGCAAATTAGTTGCTTTAGCAAATGAATTGTATGCAGCAAATGGAATTGTTTTAGATTACATTGACGTTGGCGGTGGATTTCCTTCAAACAATACTTTAAAAGGACAATATTTACCTGCTGAGCAAATTCTCCCGTCAATTGAACAGTTTGCAGATTCTATTACATCATCTATGTTTGAACTTAATTACAAAAAAGATGAACTTCCTACCCTAGTGTTAGAAACGGGCAGAGCTTTGATAGATGATGCAGGTTCATTAATTAGTACAGTGCTTGCAACTAAAAGACTCTCGGACGGGAAACGAGCTTTAATTTTTGATGCTGGTGTAAATCTTTTATTTACAAGTTTTTGGTACAAGCACACAATCTCTCCTGCACAAAAAACCGGGGCATATACAGAAGAGGCAAAAATTTACGGACCTTTGTGTATGAATATTGATGTCTTAAATGAAAATATGGCTTTACCAACTTTAAAGAAAAGTGATATGGTTGTAATTCAAAGAGTAGGTGCTTATAACATGACACAATGGATGCAGTTTATTACACTTAGACCTAATGTAGTAATGATAATGGAAGATAAGTCAGTTGAATTGATAAGAGAAAGTGAAGACCTTGATTATATAATGTTGAAAGAAAAATTGCCGACAAAACTTAAAAATTTATCTAAGTGATGAAATACTTTGCTGATTCTATAGTATTCAGTTATTCTCAAATATTTTTCTGTAACCGAAGGTGGTTTGGTTATCTTGCACTACTTTCCACTTTTATAATACCGGAAATGGGAGCTTTGGGTTTACTTGGTGTTATAATTTCTAATTCGTTGGCTCTTTATTTAAAATTTGATAAAGAAAAAATACGAGACGGCTTTTACGGATTTAATGGAATCCTATTTGGGGTAGCTGCTTCGTATTATTTTCAACTTACACCCTTTGTAGTTTCACTTGTTGTTATTTTTTTAATAATTATATTTTTTATATCAGCTGTATTAGAAAATTACCTGTATATCAGTTTTAATCTCCCTGGATTAAGTCTTCCATTTATTTTAACACTTTATATATTTTTTATTTTTATAACAAACTTTAATGTTATTTATTATAAAGATCTTAATTTTATAGATTATTCTTTTACAGCAAATCTTCCTGATTACATTCAATATTATTTTAAATCTTTCTCTCTAATTCTTTTTCAGTCCAGTACATTAACAGGAATTATTTTAGTAATTGGAATTCTATTGTTTTCCAGGGTCATGTTTATAAATAGTATTATTGCATTTGCAATTAATTATATTTTTGTTTCCCTTATTTTTTCTACTCCTTCTGAAAATTTAATTATACTTACTTCTTTTAATACTATTCTTACTTCTTTTGCATTGGGAGGAAGTTTAGTAATACTTTCAAGAAAAACAACAATTTTAATGATACTCTCTTCAATAATGATAATAGTATTTACGGGTTTCTTTATAAAATTTTTATCAAATTATT
>PFGS01000210.1:0-456 GCA_002783525.1 Ignavibacteriales bacterium CG12_big_fil_rev_8_21_14_0_65_30_8
TGGAATTCAGGTTTTCACAAGATAATTTAGATAAGATTAAAGATATCCTAAAAAAATATCCAACAAAAAAAGCTGCAATTATGCCTGTACTTTATTTGGGACAGGATCAAAACGGATGGATATCAAAAGAAGTGATGACGACAGTAGCATCAGAGCTTGAAATTACTGAAGAAGAAGTTTTTGGTGTTGTTACATTTTATACTATGTTCTATAAAAAACCCGTTGGTAAAAATCATCTTCAAGTTTGTACAAATGTTTCTTGTATGCTTAGAGGCGGTTATGATATTTACAATCAAGTAAAAGAAAATCTTGGCCTAGAAAATTGGGGAGTAACTGAAGACAGTAAATTTTCATTAGAAGAAGTTGAATGTATGGGCTCTTGCGGTACTGCACCAATGATGGCTGTTAACGAAGATTATATTGAAAATTTAACAAAAGAAAAAGTAAACGAAATTA
>PFGS01000210.1:485-5527 GCA_002783525.1 Ignavibacteriales bacterium CG12_big_fil_rev_8_21_14_0_65_30_8
AAAAGATCGTTTTACCTGATATAGAGAATTTACATAAGTTAGAAGTTTATAAAAAGAACGGTGGTTATTCTTCCATTAAAAAAGCTTTATCTCAATCAGCTGATGATATTATTGAACAGGTAAAAAAATCAGGTTTAAGAGGAAGAGGTGGAGCCGCATTTTTAGCAGGACTGAAATGGAGCTTTATGCCAAAGACAACAGATAAACCAAAATATCTATGTGTCAATGGCGATGAAAGTGAGCCCGGTTCATTTAAGGACAGACAAGTATTAGAATTTAATCCACATCAATTAATAGAGGGAACATTAATTACCTGCTATGCAATCGGTGCTAAAGTAGCTTATGTGTATATAAGAGGGGAATACCATAAGTGGATAAAACTATTTCAGACTGCTTTGGATGAAGCATATGCTTCCGGTTTTATCGGCGAGAAGATGAAAGATACCTTTAAAACAGATTTCTCTTGTGAAGTTTATATTCATAAAGGAGCTGGTGCTTACATTTGCGGAGAAGAATCTTCATTGATGAATTCTATTGAAGGTCACAGAGGTTATCCAAGAGTAAAACCTCCTTTTCCTGCACAAAACGGATTGTGGGGATGTCCAACAACAATAAATAATGTTGAAACTATTGCAAATGTTCCAAAAATAATTGAGAAGGGTTGGGAGTGGTATTCTAAAATCGGTGAACCAAAACATCCGGGTACAATACTTTTTGGCGTCAGCGGTCACATAAATAAACCGGGTGTTTACGAACTGCCGACCGGAACATTGTTAACAGATATTATTTACAAATACGCAGGTGGTGTACCTGGTGATAAAAAAATATTGTGTGTAATTCCAGGCGGTTCATCAATGCCTCCTTTAAGAGGTGATAAACTTGAAGGAATAAAAATGGACACTGAATCTTTAAAAGAAGCTGGTTCAGCCATTGGTACAGGTGGAGTTATAGTAATGGATGAGGATACTGATCTTGTAAAAGTTTTAGCTCGTATTTCAAAATTTTATTACCACGAAAGCTGCGGACAGTGTACACCCTGCCGTGAAGGTACAAGCTGGCTCGTTAGAATTTTAAATAGAATATTGGATGGCAATGGTTCCTCACACGATTTAGATATGCTGATAGATGTGGCAACAAATATTGAAGGAAACACAATTTGTGCTCTAGGTGAGGCAGCAGCCTGGCCGGTTAGATTTATGATTACACGCTTTAGAGATTATTTTGAACAGAGAGTATCAAAAGAAATTACCTTACCTGTTAAAAATAAGGTACACTCAATGCGTAATACAGCTTTTCCATTGGCAGATATAAAAGATTAGAATTATTCAAATATTTTAGAACTTAAAAACCCAATCCAAAAGAAGAATTGGGTTTTTTATTTTAAAGAAATTTAAAATTTATTGTTAACTGTACATTGTTAATTGTTTACTGTTCTCTGTCCCATTTCACGGTCCAACATAAACAAACCTTGTTTATCATTTCCAATAAATTTTAATTGGTCTAATAATCTTTGAGCAGTTGCTTCTTCTTCAACTTGTTCACTAATAAACCATTGCATAAAATTATTTGTTGCGTGATCTTTTAAATTAACAGCCATTTCAACAATTGTATTTATAGATTTTGTTACGTCACATTCGTGTTTATAAGTATCTTTAAAAACAGCAAGTGGATTGGCCCATTCTGTTTGTGGAGTTTTTATTGCAGTTAATTTTACTTTTCCTCCAACTCGATGGATGTAATCATAAATTTTCATTGCATGTACTCTTTCTTCCTCAGACTGCGTTCTCATCCATTTTGCAAAACCTTCAAATGCATTATTTTCAAAATAAGCAGACATTGCTAAATAGAAATATGATGAATAAAGTTCGTCATTTAGCTGTTTATTTAACATTTTTTCAGTTTTAGGATTTATCATATTCATTTTCCTTTTTTTTATCAAATAAATAATTTTTAACTAAATAAAGATAATTCTTTTTACTATGATAAATCAAATTTAGGTAATTATTACCTGCACTTTGTTGAAATTCTCTTTTTATACGCACTTTTTACCTTTATAATGTAATATTAATGTATTATATTTGTCCTTTCAAAAATTTAAGTGTTGCAAATGAATCTAAAATCATTAAATCAAGTACAAACAGATGCCGTAGAATACAAAAGCAGCGCTTCAATGATAGTAGCAGGTGCTGGATCCGGCAAAACCAGAGTCTTAACATACAAAATTGCCTACCTCATAGATCAGGGTGTAAAACCGGAATCAATTTTAGCTTTAACTTTTACAAATAAAGCTGCTAATGAAATGAAAAGCAGAATAAAAGAGCTAATTGGAGCTAAAGCAAACTCTCTATGGATGGGTACATTTCATTCTATTCTTGCAAGAATTTTACGAACTGAAGCAGAAAATCTGAATTACAAAAAGAATTTTTCAATTTATGATTCAGAGGATTCAGTTTCATTGGTTTCAAATATTCTTACAAATTTAAATATTGAAATAAATGATCTCTCTCCTAAATCCATAAAACATAAAATTAGTGTAATGAAAAATCTTATGATAATGCCTGAGGAGTTTAGAGCAAAGAATGCTAAATCACCAATAGATAAAAAAATTGCAGATGTTTACGACGAATATCAGAAAAGATTAAAGATAAATAACGCAATGGATTTTGAAGACTTGCTGTTAAAACCTATTGAGTTATTCAAAGGCAACAATAAAATTCTTAGAAAATACAAAAAACAATTTGACTATGTATTAGTGGATGAATTTCAAGATACCAATATTGCTCAATATACTTTATTAAAATTACTTGTTAATAAAACCGGAAATATTTGTGTTGTTGGTGATGATGCTCAAAGTATTTACAGCTGGCGCGGTGCAACTATTACAAATATGTTAGACTTTGAAAAACATTATTCAAGGTGCAAAATATTTAAACTTGAACAAAATTACAGATCTACCAAAAGCATATTAATGGCTGCTGATTCTGTAATTAAGAACAACAAAAATCAAATACTAAAAACACTTTGGACAGAAAATAACGATGGTGAAAAATTAGTATTGTTAAAATGTTCCGATGAAAAAGATGAAGCATTCCAGATAGCAAAATGCATTCAAAAAGATATTTCAAAGAAAAAACTTTCGTATAAGGATTTTGCAATTCTCTATAGAACTAATGCACAATCAAGAGCTTTAGAGGATATTTTTAGAAGAGAAAAAATGCCTTATAAAATTGTAGGTGGAATTGAATTTTATAAAAGAAAAGAAATAAAAGATTTAATTGCTTACTTACGAGTTTTGTCAAATCAAAATGACGAAGAAAGTTTACTTCGCATTATGAATTACCCGCAAAGAGGGATTGGTTCAACTACAATTAAAAGAATGATTGCCTTTGCCAGAAAACATGATCTTACAATGTTTAGAACAATGGCAAGAATTTTTGAAGTAATAGATATTAAAGAGAGAATACAAAAAAACGTTAAAGGATTCAGACTTTTATTAGATAAATATATTGACTTAAAAGATAAACTCTCTTTGGGTGAATTAACCAGAGCTCTTGTGGATGAACTAGGTATATTACGTAGTCTTAAATCACAAAATACACCGGAATCTATTTCAAGGTGGGAAAATATTAATGAATTGCTTTCAGCTTTGAATGAATTTTCAGATAATAATAAAAAAGCGACATTAGAAGATTTCTTGGAAGAGGTTTCCCTTATTTCAGGAATAGATACTTATGAGGATGAAAAAAATTCAGTTACTTTTATGACGATTCATGCAGCAAAAGGACTTGAATTCCCAATTGTGTTTGTATCCGGTTGTGAGGAAGACATTTTCCCTCTATCCAATAGATTTAATTCTGATGCATCTGTAGAAGAAGAAAGAAGATTATTTTATGTAGCTGTAACAAGAGCAAAGCAAAAAGTCTATATCTCTCACTCACGTTCACGTTACAGATTTGGAGAAGTTGCATATCAAAGCAGATCTAGATTTATTGATGAAATTGATAAAGATATGATCAGCGAATTAAATGGCGGTATTGGAAGAAAATCTGTACGAAAAACAAAAAAACAAGTCTACTATGAATATTTTGAAAAAGTTGACTATGAAGATTTTAATCAGGACAATTTAAGCTTATCACCCGGAAGTAGGGTTATGCACGAAAAATTTGGTCTTGGTAAAGTTACTGATGTTGTTGGAGCCGGAGATACTTTAAAAGCTACTGTTCAATTTGAAGGCAATAATGTAAAACAGTTGATGTTAAAATTTGCTAAACTAAAAGTATTGTAAGAAAAAATATTTTTTTAAATATTACACCCCCAATTAATTGGGGGTGTAATTACATTTCAAAATTCTATTTAGATTGTGATTCTTTTTTCTCTGATTTAATAACCTTAACAAAACAATAGATAGTAAGGGTCGTCATACCTCCCCAAGCACAAGCTAAAAAAATAATTCCACCTGTTGTTAGTCCCATAATAAAAATCCTTTTACAATTTTAAAATCATATAAATTAATTATTTAAATTTTCTTCTTTAGCTCTTAACTGCCAAGCTTTTCTTATCAATAAAATTAAACATATAAAAATTACAACCATTAAAGTTCTTGATCCCCAATAATATGGTTTATTAACTTCTTCAACACCTTCTAATAATAAGGTCGGAATCGCACTTTCGATAAACCACCATATCATTAATACAAACAATACAACAGGTGTAATAAATTTCATCAGATAATAAAAAACTCTTGGAATTTGGAAATCTCCACCTTCATTCATTTCTTTCCATGCTTTGTCTGCACCAAAAACCCACATAAAGAGTATTGTTTCAACAAGTGCAAAAACTACAAGACCAAAAGTTCCGGCCCAGTAATCCATTTCATTTAAGAAACCATATTTTTGATAAAAGACGACAAACTGTACGGCAATTAAAACTACTATTGCAACAACACCTACAGCTTTTTTTCTGCTAAATCCAAATTCATCTTCTAGGAATGCAATAATTGGTTGTCCCATTGCTACTGATGAAGTAATACCTGCAAAGAATAA
>PFGS01000273.1:0-1536 GCA_002783525.1 Ignavibacteriales bacterium CG12_big_fil_rev_8_21_14_0_65_30_8
TAGGATTTATATAATCTTTTGGATTTTTACCTTTGCCGAATTCAGGATCAGAAATACCTTTACCGTGGAAAAAGGGATAACCAAAATGAAGACCTTTTACAGGTGCTTTGTTTAATTCATCTGGTGGGATATCATCACCCAGCATATCTCTGCCGTTGTCAGTAAACCAAAGTTCGTTAGTAATTGGATTCCAATCAAAACCAACGGAGTTACGAATACCGTTTGCAAAAATTTCAAAATCACTACCGTCAATATTCATTCTGGTTATTGTTGCGAAAATTTTATCATTGCTTAAACAAATATTGCAGGGTGCACCGACAGGTACATAAAGTTTTCCGTCAGGTCCAAACCGAATAAATTTCCAGCCGTGGTGAGTTTTGTCAGGAAATTTATCAAACAAGATAGTTGGGTTTGGAGGATCAGATAATTTATTTTCTATATTATTATATCTTAAAATTCTGTCTACTTCTGCAACAAATAAAGAACCATTTTTAAATGCAACTCCATTTGGCATATTTAAGTCTTCTGCAATGGTAAAAATTTTATCTGCTTTAAAATCTTTGTTTGTATCAACAATTGCATATACTTTTCCTTCTCCACGAGTTCCTACAAATAAAATCCCAGTTGGACTTAATGTCATTGAACGAGCACCGGGTACTTCATCGGCATAAATTGAAATGTTGAAACTTGTGGGAAGAGTTAGGCCGATATTATTTTTCTGTTGAGAATTTGTTGTACAAGAATAAAAAAACAGACTGAAAATAATTATTGCTAAAAAAATTGAAGATAGTCTTTTCATAAAAAAAATTCTATTACCTACTTTTTACAAAGATAGGTAATAGAATATATGATTTCAAAAAAAATGAAATGACTTCTTATATTTTTATTTAAATTTTTCTTTTAGTTTTGATGCGTATCTTCTACTCATCTGATATGGTTGCTCTATACCTTTTATATGAACATGATATGAGTAATTAAACCATTTCTCTACTTTTTCAATGTATTCTAAATTTACGATTGTAGATCTGTGGATTCTTGCAAAGAATTTTTCAGGTAATCTTTTTTCCCATTCTTTCATAGTCCTAAGTAAAATTATCTTTTTCTCATCTAAAGAATTTATGTAAGAGTAATCTTTATTAGCTGTAATGCTTAATATTGAATTAACTTTGACAAACTTTGAAGAACCATTTTTTGTTAAAAATAATCTGTCATCATATTCTAACTTTACTGAATTTTTACCTTTGTTAGATAATGCATTTTTTAAAGGATTATTATTACTATCAGTACTATCATCAAAAGAATCACTCTTTTCTTTAAATGATTTTAACATTTCTTCACTGCCTAAAGCTAAATCATCAATTAATCTATCAACTGTGCGACCAAGCTTTTCCTTTTCTATAGGTTTTATAATAAAATCTAATGCATTAACCTCAAATGCTTTTAATGCAACGTTTAAATTTGATGAGACAAAGATCACTTTTAGGTTAGATGATAAATTATTCAATAATTCCATATTGCCGTCATCATTTTTCTTAA
>PFGS01000273.1:1545-5556 GCA_002783525.1 Ignavibacteriales bacterium CG12_big_fil_rev_8_21_14_0_65_30_8
AGATACTATCCGGATCTTTTTCTTTAATAACTTTAAGAGCTGAAGATACTGATTTGGCTTCCCCGACTATCTCAACTTGTGAATAATTACCCAGAAGTTTTGATAGTAACTTTCTTGATTTAGCGTCATCATCAATTAATACTGTTTTACAAACTACTCTTTCTTTGGTCATTTTATGTCCATTTTTATATTTATATGTACAACCAAAATTCAACTATAATGCCAACCACAATTGTTCGAGTAATTAATTAAAAAAGCCTATTTATCTTTCAAACAAGCAACATATTTTTATCGATTAGAGGTTAATTTTATAAGAAATTAGGTCAAAATGAGAGATAATATTAAATGTGTATTGAAATGAGATTAAGAATATGAACTAATTTGATTAAAGCCTAAACCCTAACTTGTATTTAGTTTTAGGTATAGAGACAGGAAGTTTTCCCATAAAAGGTATTTTACCTATTATTGCTTTAAGAGCAGCAATTTGTGATACTTCAACATCATTATAAGCACAAATGTATGTCATTGTTTGTGGAAGATCTGAAATAATGTATGGATTTCCAAAATCAATTAGAACAGAAGGTGTTTTAAGTCTCAAAACTTTTTTAATAAATGCAAGATATTTCTTACTTAGTTTCAATGAACTATCGTCATTTTGTGCACGCAAAAAATAAGGTAAAAATATTATTTGAGCATTTCTGGCATAATTATACGCATTGGAAAAATCTCTGCGTCTACTTCTATTATTTAAAACAACAGTTTTAACGCTGCTAAAATTTTCTGCCAACATTTTATTAATTACTAAAAGTGAATCTTTATCAATTCCATAAGAAAATATTATTGATGCTACCTTCCTGTATTTTTGTGGTTTTATTGGAATAATTTTTCTTCTGTTTTTAACAAGTGTAATTGATCTATCTGCAATTTTTTGTGCAAGTATTTTATGAGGATTATAAATATTACTATTCTGAAAAATATCCCATTTAGGTTCTGTATTTTTTATCCATCTTTTTGCAGATAATATTTTTCTTACACTTTCATCAATTCTGTCTTCAGCAATCTCATTGGCATAAACTGCATTTGAAATTGTGTTTATTACTATTTCAATATCAGGTGGAGTTAGTATTAAATCATTACCTGCTTTAACTGCCATTAATGCTGCTTCTGCCACTGAATAATATTTTGTTAATGCCTGCATTCTCATTGCGTCAGTTACTATCAGTCCTTTAAAATTTAATTTTTCTTTTAGTAAAGAAGTCACCACTTCCGGTGAAAGTGAAGAAGGCAATAATGTATCTTTTTGTATTGAGGGTATATTCAAATGTCCAATCATTATTGATTGAACACCATTATTTATTGCATTTATAAATGGATCAAGTTCATTTTTGAATAGCTCTGTTTTTGTTTTACTAATTTTTGGCAGATCTATATGTGAATCAACTATTGTATTACCATGTCCCGGAAAATGTTTTGCAGTTGAAATTATTTCACCTGCTGTTGCGCCATTAATATAAGCCGCAGTAAATTTTGATACTATATTTTTGTTACTTGAAAAAGATCTTATTCCAATTACAGGATTCTTAGGATTGTCATTTATATCTGCGACCGGTGCAAAATTAAAATTTACACCAATGGCTCTTGCCTCCCTTGCAATAGCTTTTCCTATGTTGTATGCGTGTGAAGTATCTCCTGTTGCGGCAATTGCCATATTGTACGGAAAAGTATTTCCGTCTGTAAGTCTCATACCCAAACCATTTTCAAAATCAGATGCAATTAACAAAGGTATATCAGACATAATTTGCATTTTAATGATATCTTCTTTTTCATTAATTATATCACCCTGAAAATAAATGAATCCGCCTACTTTGAATTCAGTTATTAATTGTTTTATCCTCACCGTTTCAAGTGTATCATCACTTCTGTCATTACCCATTACCCAGGGCATAATCATTTGGGCAACTTTTTCTTTAGTCGTTAACTTTTTAAGAGTACTTTCCACCCATTCTTTATCATTATCGTTTAACTGAAAAACTTTTGGATACTTAATTACTTTTAAGTTATTTTGAATTGGTAAGATTAACATAGAAATCTGGAACGACGAAATTAGTATAATTCCAATCAATATCAACTTGTTAATTTTTTTAGATAATTTCATATTCGAAGTAAATTGAAGTATGAATGCATGGTTGTATGTCTGAATGTAATAAAAATTAAAATCTAATATGTACAAAAATATTTATTCATACATTCATTCAGCCATACTCTTAATTATTGTGTTTCTTTTAATCAGAATTTTTTAACCTATAAATAGTTTCTATAATTTCATTGTGAAGCTTTGGTCTGAACTTAATAATTTTTGTATTGTTTCTTGTTGGATAAACCCTGTTAGTAAGAAAAATTACAAATAATTTTTTCTGAGGATCAACCCAAAATGATGTTCCAGTATAACCAGTATGCCCAAATGATTTAAGTGAGAACAAATTACCTGCAGATGATTTTATAGGCGATTTAATATCCCAGCCTAAAGCTCTTGCAGAATTTGGTTGTTTGGTAGTAAAAAGCAAAACTGTGTTTTCATTTATTATTCTTTTCCTTTTGAATGTACCTTTATTCAATATCATTGTTAAAAAATTAGAAAGGTCTTCTGAATTAGAGAAAAGTCCTGCATTACCTGAAACACCATTTAACAATGCTGCAGTTTCATCGTGAACTTCTCCCTGAAGTTGTCTGTGTCTCCAATAATCATCAAATTCTGTGAGTGCAATGTTTTGTTTTATAGAATCCGGTGGATTGAACATTGTACTTTTCATTTCCAAGGGATCAAAAATATTTTCTTTTGAAAATTCATCCAGAGATTTACCTGTTACTTTTTCAATCACTTTTTGAAGAACGATCATGCTCAAATCCGAGTAAACTGTTTTGCTTCCTGTTTTATAAATTAATTCAGTATTGTAAATATCATTTATCACATCGTCAGAATTTTTACAAAATTTATAAAATCTTTTATATGCAGGAAGCCCGCTGTTGTGAAGCAGTAAATTTTTGATTGTAATGATTTTCTTTCCGTGATTTCCAAATCGTGGTATATATTTTACTACCTTATCACTTAATTTGAATAGTCCTCTGTCAATACAGATCATTGCTGCGGTTGTTGTTGAAACAATTTTTGTAAGTGAAGCTAAATCAAAAATAGTATTTATATTTACTTTTTTAGATAGACGATCATATGTGAAATTTCCATATGTATTTTCATAAATAATACTTTCGCCTTTTGAAACAAGTAAAACAGAGCCCGGGAAGACACCATCAGAAATTCCAATATTTATTAATTTATCAACACCGGAAAAATCATATTGATTGTTTTGTCCACAAGAAATATTTAATAGAAGTAAAAAAGCGAATAATATTTTAGTTGATAATTTCATTTTTTACCAAACTCCGGATCAATATATAAAAATTTAGTTATTATAAATGCCGGGATAGTTGAAATACAAACCCAGATAAAAAATTCTTTATAGCCTATCATTTGCTGCAGCCATCCACTTAACATTCCCGGAATCATCATACCAAGCGCCATGAGCCCTGTTGCAATTGCATAATGTGCAGTTTTATAATTTCCTTCGGATATATAAATTAAATACAATAAAAATGCAGTAAACCCAAACCCATATCCAAATTGTTCAATTGCAATTGCTGAATTAATTAAAATTAAATTTGAAGTTTGTGTAAAAGACAAAAACACATAAACAAGATCAGGTAAATTTATTGCTATCAGCATCCACCAGATCCAATATTTAAGTCCGCGTTTTGCAGATACAAATCCCCCCAGTATTCCCCCTAAAATTAAAGCGATTATTCCCACAGTGCCATAAGCAAATCCTACCTGAGAAGTCGTTAATGCCAAGCCACCTGCTTCTTTTGCATCTAATAAAAAAGGGGCTGCAATTTTAGCAAGCTGTCCTTCTCCTAATCTATATAATAATATGAATAGTAGAATTATGAAAATTTGTT
>PFGS01000305.1 GCA_002783525.1 Ignavibacteriales bacterium CG12_big_fil_rev_8_21_14_0_65_30_8
TGATTGAATATAAGCTTGGTAAGTACCGGACTCACTGGAAACATATGCTATCCATTTACCATCAGGAGATAATGAGGATGTCCATTCATCACTACTAGTGGTTAAGAAGTCATTTAGTTTATTCTCACTACCTAATTTTAAATAATAAAGATCTGTTTGCGATGTACCATTTAGAGTTTGTACTAAAACTGTTGATTGATCTTTACTCCATCCATCAATATAGAGTCTATCTTTAGATCTAAATACTTCTTCTTCAATTTTGCTTCCATCCGCATATTTTATAAAAATAGCACTTCCAATTCCAGGTAGGACCTTCATGTAAACTATTTTTTTTCCATCAGAGGACCAAGTTGGTGTTCTGTTCTGTTCACCGAAAGTAAATTTACGCAAGGCTTTCATTTGGAAATTATAAATATAAATGTTAAACTCAATGCCTTCCCTTACAACTAATGCAAGTTCCTTTCCATCGGGTGACATTTTTGGTTCCATGTAATTTTTGGGAGGCAGGTCAATAATTTTTTCTTCTTTACCATTAATGAATACTAGAGTACGGTTTCCTCCTTCAACTTGTCCTGGTATATATGTTAATGTTCCGTTCTCAGAAATAGAATAATGCATTGAACCTGATGTTATATCTCCGTTAACTCCTTCAACTACGGGTACAGGCTGTCCTGTTAATTCTAAATTATCAGCATCAAAAGAGACAGCATAAAGGGTTCCGGATTTAGAATATATGATTTGTCCTGAATTAATATATTTAGCAGAACTTGATCCTTTTATAATATTTTTTCTCTTACCCGTTTCGATGTTAACAATATCAATATCAGCATCTTCGTAATAATCAGGATTATTTAAATAACCTACTGTAAATAATACATTCTTTCCGTTGGGTAGGAACTGAGGCCACCTATGAGTTCTTTCTTTTTTGGTAGAATCTATAAAAGTAATTTGTTTTGGTGTCCCTCCATTATCAGGTATAATAAATAACCCATTAGTAGTTGTTGGTGAGTAAACAATATTTTGACTTGTTCCCCAACTAACACCTCTTGAAACAGCATCGGCTGATACTAAAATATTTGCCGCACCGCCATTCAGAGCTAATTTTTTTAATTTTCCTAATTGAAAATATGCTATTGAATTGCCGTCTGGTGAGAATACCGGATTAATTGCGTTTTCAGTTCCAGGGATTAAAATTGCATCTAGAGAATTTAAATTTCTTAAAAATAAATTTGAATTTGCACTATAAACTATTTTTGAACCATCACTAGAAATGTTAACTGCCGGATAATTTAGTTCAAAGAATGAATCTTTATCTAAATCCGAATAAAATTTTATTTCTGTTTTAATAGACTCTGTTTTATTCCAAGGTGCTTGTATAAAAATAAAAGCTAATAATAGTAAAACAATTAACCATGAAATATTTCTCAGACTTAATATATTTCCCAAATAAAATTTCTTATTAAATGCTTCAATTGAAATTGAACCTGAAGATTTTGATACCACGGACTGTGAATCTTTTGTTTGGAAAGTGGCAGTATTCACGTTATAAACCCTGCTCTTCCTGTGCCCGGTAGATTTTTTAATTTTTCTCAAATCTTTAGCAAGCTCTTTTGCTGATTGATACCTGTCATCTTTATCTTTTTCAAGACATTCCAAAATTATTTCATCAAGCTCAAGATCAAATTCTGTTTTTACGGTCGAAATAGGAGGGGCTTCAACATTTACTATTTCATACATAATTGCAGTTTCGTGTATACCTTTGAAAGGGGATTCTCCTGCAAACATTTCGTAAAGCACCACACCAAATGAAAAAATATCCGAACGATGGTCAACATCTAATCCCTGTATTTGTTCAGGTGACATATAGCCCATCGTTCCCATTGTAGTACCAACTTTTGTTAACCTCGAACCTTCTGAAGATGAATGAAGTTTTGCAAGTCCGAAATCCATTATCTGCGCAATCCCGTCTTTGCGGATCATAATATTTTCCGGCTTAATGTCCCTGTGCACAATCCCTTTTTCGTGAGCTGCAGATAATCCCTCAGCAACCTGCACTCCAATTTCAAGTTTTTGTCTTTCTGGTAGCGACGCATCGCGATGCGTCTCTACTAAATTTTTTAAAGTTTTCCCTTCGACAAATTCCATTACAATAAATAATTGCCCATCGTTTTCCTGTATATCATAAATTGTGCAGATATTAGGATGATTCATAGCAGAGGCAGCTTTAGCTTCCTGTATAAATCTTGCTTTATCATCCTCGGATACTGATATACTTGAAGAAAGAAATTTTAAAGCAACAAAGCGGTCGAGTTTGGTGTCCTGCGCTTTGAAGACTTCACCCATCCCTCCTTCACCTAATTTCTCAAGAATTTTATAGTGTAATATTGTTTCTCCAATCATAATATACCTCGATTATAATATTGACGGTTCCGGCGGGCAAGTCCGCCTTCGCCGAGTTTCTCTAATATTTTATAGTGTAGAATTGTTTCGCCAATCATTTTTCACCTGTGTTAAATAATCCCTGCCAGTTTTGTATATATGTTAGCGGGGGATTAACTGCATTCCCGTTAGTAACACCTACAAGAAATGTTTTACCGTCTTTAGTTACATCGTAAACATTTAAAATATTTTTATCGGTAGTATTGAATAATAATTCAGGTTTACCAAACACAAAATTATTTCCCGAGGCATCAACATTTACTTTAAAGACTTCATTTTGCCATATATAAATTATTGCTTTATCATTACTGAGCCAGCTTATAGGGTACCCGCCATTATTAGAAACCTGCCACCTGCCGCCTGTGCCGGTTAAAGGTTGAACATATGTTTGAAATTTCCCTGATTCATTACTTGCATACATTATCCATTTCCCGTTATTTGAAAATAATGGAGCGATTTCGTTAAAATTACTTTTTAAGAAATAACGGATTTCATTATTATTACCTAAATCTATTATTCCAATGTCTATTTGTGTATGTGGATTTGTTTCTATAAATGCAATATACCTTCCGTCACCGGACCAGTCAGCCGGACTTGCAAATTGAACGGATTGGTATACAAGGCTATCACTTCCTGTACCATCCGTTTTTTTTATATAGATGTTCCAGTTCTTGCCCCTGTTTGATACGTACGCAATATTTTTCCCATCATTTGACCAAACAGGCCATTGATCTATATCCGATGTGAATGTATACCTGGTGGTTATTTCTCTTTTAATATCATATGCCCAGATATCAAGATTTTTGTAATCTGTGTCAAATCCATCGTATAAAATCTTACTACCGTCAGGTGAAAAAAGTGCAACATTTCGAATATCTTTTGTAAAAATTTCATCCTTTTTATATCCTTTCTCATTTACCAAAGAGAGTTTTATATTACTTCCGCTTAATGTCTGATAAATAAGATTGCCAGCATCGGATACGGAGAAGGAGGCCAGGATATATGCGTTTTTAAAATCTATGTTACCGGATATTGTAAAGATATCCCCACTTAGTTTATAGTTATCCGGATCAAAAGCCTGGCACATCAAAGTTGACTGCTTTACAAAAAATAAATAGCCATCAGAATAAGCAGAATTAGATGAAGCCTGAATTACAGAATCTTTGGAATCAGAATTTAATGATCCAACCATAATTTGATCCATCGAAGAAGCACCTGAGAATTTCGCTTGGATTGTATACAGAAAATGAATTCCGTCAGGTAAAAAATAAGGAAAGCGAAGGCTCTCTTCAGAATTAGCTGAATCTGATTTAATTATTTCCCTTGGAGTACCGCCATTTTCAGAAACCAGATAAAGACCACCAGTTGAATTTGGCGCAAATATTACATTTCCTTCATTATTTACCGTTCCACCCCGTCCTAATAAGACGTCGCAGATATCCATTTCAGTACCGGTGATTACATTTAGCTTTTTCAGTTTTCCATTATAGAAATAGAAAATATATTTATCATCTTTTGACCAGAAGGGTAAAAGTCCTGCCCCAACACCGCCAGGATTTAAAGTTTTTAACAACCTTGTACCGGTTGAACTTAACGGGCGTAACAGCATTGCCAGGTTCCCGGTAGAATCGGTACCGGCAAATACTACGAATTTCCCATTGTGAGATAAGCGTGAATTTTCTCCTAAGATATTAATATTGTCATTTGCAACAATTGATGTAGCAGAAATGATGGGAGTATTATTAACCTGCTTATTGAACAACGCAAAGTATAAAACTGCAAGCAATAGAATCCCTGACAAAAGCCAGCTTAAATATTTCGATGAAAAAATATTACCAAGCTCAAATCTTTTATTGAACGCTTCTATAGTTATTGAGCCGGAAGATTTAGCAACAGCATTACTTCCGCTTTGTGTTTTGAATGCCTGAGTATTTACGTTGTACATTCTGCTGCTTCTATTTCCGGTTGGACCGCGTTTAAGTTTTCTTAAACTTCTGGCAAGTTCCTTTGCTGATTGAAATCTCTCATCTTTATCTTTTTCGAGACACTCGAGTATCAATTGGTCAAGTTCAGGATTTATGTCTTCTTTTACTGTTGCTATAGGCGCCGGATCAACATTTACTATCTCATACATTATCGCTGTCTCGTGCAACCCTTTGAAAGGAGATTCGCCAGCAATCATTTCATAAAGGACAACTCCAAAGGAAAAAATATCTGTCCTGTGATCAGTGTCCAATCCCTGAACCTGTTCGGGTGACATATATCCAATTGTGCCCATAGTTGTGCCGGCTTTTGTTAAACGAGAAACATTACTGTCCGTATATAATTTGGCAAGTCCAAAATCCATTATCTGGACTATTCCGTCTTTACGGATCATAATGTTTTCCGGTTTAATATCCCGATGCACAATTCCTTTTTCGTGTGCTGCAGCTAGTCCTTCAGCAGTTTGAATACCGATATCTAGTATTCTTTTTTCAGAGAGAGTTTGCTTAATATCCCTAAGTGTAGAGCCGTCAATAAATTCCATTACAATAAATAATTGATTATTGTATTCTTCAATAGAATGAATTGTACAAACATTCGGGTGATTCATTGCAGAAGCAGCTTTTGCTTCCTGCACAAATCTCTCTTTCTCTTCACCGGTTGAAGTAAGCTGAGATGGGAGAAACTTCAGTGCAACAAAGCGGTCAAGTTTAGTGTCCTTGGCTTTGTAAACAGTTCCCATTCCGCCCTGTCCTATTTCCTCTAATATTTCGTATTGTAAAATAGTCGTACCAATCATAGCTTATCTCCGTTATATTGTAAAGACAAGGTCTCGGCCGTTCCGCTATGCCGAACGAGACGGACTTCGCCTAACTTTTCTAAAATTTTGTAGTGGAGTATTGTTTCACCGATCATTGAGTTACTCCCTGTTTAATAATTTATTTATTCTGTTTTAAACAATTTATCTATCTCTTCTGTCCAGTTTAAAACAATATTAATATTATTGTATTTTTCACCACTGACAGGGTTGGTAGAAATAAAATATTTGCCATCAGAAGTTATATCATAACTTATCCAGCTACTTGTGTACATTCCGGGAAAATTTTTACAAATGGTTTGAGG
>PFGS01000259.1 GCA_002783525.1 Ignavibacteriales bacterium CG12_big_fil_rev_8_21_14_0_65_30_8
CTGAAAACAATTGCGCTAAGAATTCCCCATTTTAATATATGAGGCTGTGAACTGTTAGGTACTCCCATAACAGTAAAGATCATCAGAAAAACAAAAAGATTATCAACGGAAAGAGAATATTCTATTAGGTAGCCGGTTAAAAATTCAACAGCTTTAATGTGTCCGTTTTCAAGATAAAAGTAAAGGAATACACAAAATAATAAAGCAGTAGCTACCCAGATACTGCTCCACATAAGACTTTTTTTAATTCCTGCTTTGGTTTTTGAATGGTCTGTAAGGTAAAGATCAATTATAATAATAGAAATTGCAATTGCTGAAAAGATAAACCAAAAAGTAGTTTCGTTAAATAGCATATGTTTTTACGGTATTAAAATAGCTGCTGCAATTACTGTAGTCCATAATCCTTTTTTATTTCCTTGTGCAGATTGTGTAATGTTAAAAGACTTTACAATTTTACCTGACATTTTGTAAATATCTTCTCTTTCATTCCAATCAACATCAGGATTAAAATCAACACCAAGAGTTGTAGCAAGCATAGTTGCAGCTAAATCTTCAGCATATTCACCTGCTACTTTTTCCGTTTCACCATAAGGATGATGCTCTGATAAATAACCATACATTGATTTATCTTTTGGTAAAGCAACACCAATTGAAGAAGCAATCAGTCTGTTTGGTTCGTTAGTAGAGTTTCTTGCCATTACAGCAAAAGTAATTTGTCCAGGTTTTAAAAGTTTTACACCAGATTCTCTTGTAATTCGTTTACAATTAGTTGGGTAGATACTACTTACTGTAACAAGATTACACATATGGACACCTGCACTTCTTAAAGCAAGTTCAAATGAAGATAAATAGTTTTTATCTATTCCTACTCCTTTTGTGAAAAATATTTTTTTAGGTAAAAACAACTCAGCCTCCTCTTGTATCAATTTTTAGTTTAATAAATTTTCTTTTGCCGACTTTTAATATTTGTCCGTCTTTTATTTTGTTATTGAAAGTAATATCATCAACTTTTTCACCATCAAGAGAAACTCCACCTTGTTGAACTAATCTCCTGGCTTCTCCCTTAGAAGATGCAAAATTAACTTTAATAATCAAATCTATGATATTTATTTCTTTTATAGAAGTGGGAACGGTATATTCTTCTATTTCATCGGGGATATCTTTTTTTATAAAAATTTTATCAAACTTTTCTTCTGCAGAAATTGCAATTTTTTCATTGTAATACATTCTTACAAATGTTCTTGCTAATTTTCTTTTAGCATCTCTTGGATTGTTTTCAATTTCTTTTTTTAATTCTTTTAATTCCTCTTTACTTACATCAGTGGCCAATTCAAAATAATTATATATTAAATTATCCTGAATAGAAAGTGTCCTACCGTAAATTTCATTTGGAGGATCAGAAATACCGATATAATTATCATAAGACTTGCTCATCTTTTCAACACCATCAGTTCCTACAATTAATGGCATAGTTAGAATAACCTGAGGTTCAAGGTCATGTTCTCTTTGTATATCTCTTCCAACCAGTAAATTAAATTTTTGATCTGTTCCACCTAATTCAACATCACTTTTAATCGCTACAGAATCCATTGCCTGTGCTAAAGGATAAAGAAGTTCGTGCATACTTATTGGAACTCCGGTTTTAAATCTTTTTGTAAAATCATCTCTTTCCAGCATTCTTGCAACTGTATATTTTGAAGAAAGTCTTATCACATCTTCAAAATTCATTTTGCTTAACCAGTCAGAATTATGAACAATTTTTGTTTTTTCTTTATCTAAAATTTTAGCAGCTTGTTCAAAATATGACTCACCGTTTTTTCTTGCTTCTTCTAATGAAAGGGGAGGGCGAGTTACATTTCTGCCGGATGGATCGCCGATCATGCCCGTAAAATCTCCAACTATTAAAACAGCCTGATGACCTAAAATTTGAAATAGAGCAAGTTTCCTTAAAACCACAGAATGCCCGACGTGTAGATCCGGTCTGCTTGGATCACAACCGAGTTTAATTATTAGTTGATTCTTTGATTTGATCGATCTTTCAATTTTTGATACTAACTCTTCTTCCGGGATAATTTCAGATGCACCTCTTTTTATTAGGTCCATTTGTTCATTTAGAGGTGGAAAACTTATAGGGGTATTGCTCATTTAGTATAATTTTGTTTTAGAATTTTGAAAAATAGTAGTTACAATTATAATAACAAATAGAATTAAAAATTTATATTTCTTTCCTGATCTCTTTGAATATCTCGTTTTTTAATGCTCTCTCTCTTATCGTAGACTTTTTTACCTTTGGCAAGTGCTAATTCAACTTTAACTTTACCGTTCTTAAAGTATAATCTATAAGGAATTAGTGTCAATCCTTTTTCATTTATTTTGCCAATTAACTTTTTTATTTCACTTCTATTTAAAAGTAATTTCCTATCTCTTACAGGTTCGTGATTATTTATGTTTCCGTGTTTATACGGACTAATATGCATTCCTATTAGCCAAATTTCATTTTTTCTTATGGAAGCATAGCTGTCAACAAAATTAGTTTTCCCTTCCCTTAATGACTTTACCTCTGTCCCTTGTAAAACTATTCCGGCTTCAATAGTTTGAAGAAAAATATACTCGTGCTTGGCTTTTCTGTTTACAGAAATATTCTTTTGTTTGTCAGATTCCACTAATATTTAAATATGTTTAATTAAAAGATAAATTGAATGATCAAAATTACAAAAAATGTTAATTATCCATAGAATATATAAATTTATAAGACAATTCAATAAATATTTAATTAGAAGTTGAATAATCAAAAATTAGAAAATATACTTGGTTATATATTAGAGAATAAGTATTCTGCTCTTTTCTATACACCCCCAATTTATAAAAATGCAGTTTCTTATATATTTAAGAAACCTAAAAAAACTATAACAGAAAAAACAATTCTTGGTATTAATAATGCTCTAAAAATTTTAGACAGAAAAAATTTATATTCTTATTCATTAATTGATTATGAGACATGTTATATTTTTGAAAAGAGATTGAATAAATATTACAAGGAGAAAAAAGATACAATAGTCATAAACATTTTTAACAAAAATAATTTTAACAAAATAAATTCTAAAAATATTGAAATTGGTGAATTTGATAAGAATCAATTTAAGATTAAAAATTACAAACTAAACACTAACAAAAGTGAATACACGAAAAATATTAAAAAAATAAAAAAGCATTTAACTGCCGGTGATACCTACCAAGTTAATTATACTATCAAAAGTTCATTTAATTTTTCAGGTGATTATATCTCTTTATTTAAAGCTCTAATTTTTAACCAATCTGCAAAATATTCAGCATTTATAAATCTTGGTGATAAAATATTAATATCAATTTCACCGGAATTATTCTTTGAAATTAAAGATGATGTAATTACAACAATACCAATGAAAGGAACAAATAAAAGGGGAAAGAATATTGAGGAGGACCATAAGAGTAATTCATTACTGAAAACAAGTATAAAAGACAGAGCAGAAAATGTTATGATAGTTGATTTGCTTAGAAACGATTTAGGTAGATTTTGCAAATACGGAAGTATAAAAGCGAATGAACTTTTTGCAATTGAGAAATATGAATCACTTTTCCAAATGGTATCAAAAGTGACTGGGAAACTGAATAAAAATGCAAAAGTAAGTGATGTTATAAAAAATATTTTCCCCTGCGGTTCCGTTACAGGTGCACCTAAAATAAGAACAATGGATTTGATAAATGAATTAGAAAAAGAAAAAAGAGGAATGTATACCGGTTCAATTGGAGTAATTGAAAACAACAGAGCAATATTTAATGTAGCAATCAGAACTATGGAAATAGAAAAAAGATCAGGCAAGGGTACAATGGGTTTAGGAAGCGGAATTGTAATTGACAGTGATGCTAAAAAGGAATTTGAAGAAGTAAAATTAAAAGGACAATTTTTAAGAAATCCAAATAATTATTTTGAATTGTTTGAGACAATGCTGATAAAGGATGGAAAAATTAATGATTGGCACAAACATGTTAAAAGAATTAAAAATTCAGCTGAATACTTTTTGTTTAATTTTTTCGAAAATAATTTTGATATAATTAAAAATAAAATCTTAAAGTCTGTTAATAAAAATAAAACCTATAGAATAAAAATATTATTAAAAAAGAGTGGGGAATTAGATTATAAAGTTTCAGAATATTCCAGACCTAAAGTCAGAATAAAGATTAAAATATCAAAGAAGAAAATTATGAGTAATAATTCCTTCCAATCTTTTAAGACAACGAACAGAAGACTTTATGAAGATGAATTAACTAAATATAGAAAAAAAGATTTTTTTGAAGTGATCTTTTTTAATGAAAAAGATGAACTTGCTGAAGGATCTATCACAAATATATTTGTAAAAATTGGTGATGAATGGATAACTCCCCAAATTAGCTGCGGGATACTAAATGGTATTGAAAGAAATAAATTTTTAAGAAAAAATAAAAAGAATAAAGAAACTATAATTAAAAAAGAAGATTTAGAAAAAGCAGAAAATATAATGCTGACTAATTCATTGATCGGCAGTTTAAAAGTTGATGAATTACATTTTGATACTGATAAAATATCTTACTATTGAATTTATTAAAGAAAATTATTATTTAATTATTAGTTAATTAATATTTAGTGGGGATTTTATGAAAAATATTAAATATTTATTATTCGGTTTACTATTTATTTTAGCAATTATATCCGGCTGTGTAAATAGTGTTGATTCATCAAATCCTACAATTGTAACCGGTCCTGCAGGAACAATTACAATATATTCCCCGGCAACAGATGATTCAGTTTCTTATGAATCAACATTAATAAATTATTTAATTGTACCAACTGCGGGAATACAGTCTGTTGAATTATATATAAACGGTAATTTTAATAGTAATTATTTCCCTTCAGTTGAAACTTCACAACCATTAACATTAGCTTTTGATCCTTTACAAATTGGAAATCGGTTTAGTTATTTCCTTAAATATTATGACACTAACGGTTCTTTTGCATTTAGCGATACGATGTCGAATATTCTGATAACAAAAATTAGAGTTCCACCATACGCGCCATTCAATTTATCTCTTAATAAAATTTCTTCTTCTGTAGTTAATATTTCATGGCAGGATAGTTCAAATGATGTGGCACTTTACCAAATATGGAGGAAAAACGGATTTTCCGGTACTTGGAATAATTTATTTGGAGATTTACCTCCTACAACATTTAATATGAACGACTATAGCATTACACCGGGTATAGTATATGTGTATAAAGTAAGGAGTAAAAATGATTTTGGTTATTCTGAGTTTAGTGCAAGTGCTAATCCGGATGGAGTAGGCAGTTCCGGGTTATTTGAGCCGCCAACTAATTTGGTTGTTACACAAGTGAGTAGTGCGCCATATTCAGTTAGATTAAATTGGACTGATAATATACCAAACGAAAATTTCTTTAAGATAGAAAGAAATGATAATTTGTCTGTCTATTCTGAATTCCA
>PFGS01000113.1 GCA_002783525.1 Ignavibacteriales bacterium CG12_big_fil_rev_8_21_14_0_65_30_8
ATTTCTGTAACTGTTAGAACTAGAAGAACAACCAATTGAAAATATTACTAACAGAAGCAGAACTAAGCTCGATTTTATTACGTTACTGTTTTTAATAAATTTGAATTTTGACATATTTCCTCCTAATAAAATTTTAGTTTCTCATTAAGACGAAATAGTATAAGAAATGTTCTATTAATTATTTTAAGGTTTTATAAATGGTTATAATTGGTTAATTAAAATCTACTAGATTTGTCACACTGAGTCGATGAGAGATGGAAGAAGTGTCACCCTTCTATATTAATTGAGATTCTTCTCCCGACCTTGTCTGGATCAGAATGACATTTGAAAGTTTTTTAAGACAAATACCTTAAAATTTATTTGGGCCTGCGTTTTTAATCTTCTTATCAACATTAGCTTCAAATGCTTTAAAATTATCATGGAACATATTTGCTAATTTTTTTGCAGACTCGTCATATTTCTTTTTGTCTTTCCAAGTATTCCTCGGGTTCAGAACTTCAGATGGTACACCTGTAACTTTTTTAGGAATATTTAAACCGAAGAAAGGGTCTATTTCAATTTTAATAGAGTTTAAATTTCCTTTTAAAGCCTCATTTAGCATTGCACGTGTGTATTCAATTTTCATTCTTTTACCAACGCCGTAAGGACCACCGCTCCAGCCTGTATTTATGAGCCAGCAATTGGACTTATGCTTTTTAATTTTCTCTCCCAAAAGATTTGCATAAACAGATGGAAGTAAAGGCATAAACGGGGCTCCAAAACAAGTACTGAATGTTGCTGTTGGTTCAGATACACCTTTTTCTGTTCCCGCTACTTTTGCGGTATATCCTGAGATGAAATGGTAAAGTGCCTGTTCTGTTGTCAGTTTAGAAATTGGAGGCAGAACACCAAATGCATCTGCGGTTAACATTATAATGTTTTTAGGATGCCCGCCCATTCCGTCAGGTTCAATATTATTTATATGTTTAATCGGATAAGCAGCACGAGTGTTTTCAGTAAGTGTATCATCATTTAGATCTATTCTTCTGCTTATAACATCCATTTCAACATTTTCTAAAATTGTACCGAATTTTCTTGTGCATTCGTAAATATCCGGTTCGGCTTCTTTTGAAAGTCTGATTGCTTTTGCATAACAACCGCCTTCAAAATTGAATACACCTCTGTCACTCCAGCCGTGTTCATCATCACCGATCAGTCTTCTGTTAGGATCAGCTGAAAGAGTTGTTTTACCTGTACCAGAAAGCCCAAATAAAATAGCTGTATCGTTATCTTTTCCTATATTTGCCGAACAGTGCATAGCCATCACTTTCTTTTGCGGCAGAAGATAGTTCATAACCGTAAATATTGATTTTTTAATTTCGCCTGCATAACTGGTACCGCCTATCAACGCAAGTTTCTTTCCAAAGTGTAAGATTATAAATACAGGGGAATTTGTGCCGTCTTTATCAGTATCAGCCTGAAAGTATGGGAAATCAATAACAGTAAATCTTTCTTCATTAATATTTATCTTAGATAGATCCCCTATTCGAACAAACATATTTCTGGCAAAAAGACTATGCCAGGCAGTTTCCGTTACTATTCTTATTGGTAATTTATATTTTGGATCTGTTCCTGCATAACAATCCTGAACATAAAGGTCTTTACTTTCTGCATAAGAAAGCATTTTAGAAAATAGTTTATTAAAATATTTTTCATCAATTGGTCTGTTTACTTTTCCCCACCAAATATTTTTTTCACTGGTTTTTTCTTTAACTATAAATTTATCATTAGGGCTTCTTCCGGTGTGTTGCCCTGTTCTTGCAATTAATGGACCTAAATGGGAAATTTTTGCTTCTCTTCTTCTAACTGCTTGTTCATAAAGAGAAGGAGTAGCCTCGTTGTAAAAAACATTATTCAGGTTTGAAAAACCCATTTTTATTAATTGTTTCCAAATATCAAACTTATTTTTCATTTGTACCTTATTTTTTTGTAATTAATGAAGTGAAAATAATTATTAGCAATATAAAAAAAAAGGAAAGATTATTGAAGTAAAAGGGTCATTCTAAAAACCTTCCTTTCATAATTTGATTTTTCTTCTTCATTGTTAGTTTCAAATCCAAGCTTCTTGTATAGGTTTATTGCAGAATACAATTTTTTATTTGTTAGAAGTGTTACATACTTTGCATTTTTAGAATAAGCAAAACCAATTACAGCCAAAGCCAGTTTTTTGCCAGCCTGCTTGCCCTGGGCTTTTTTTGTTACAGCCATTTTAGATAATTCATAGGTCTGCCTATCAATTTTTATAGCTGCTGATGTTCCCACTATCTCATTATTTATTCTGGCAAAAAATATTTGCCCCCCCTTTTTTATAATATATTTTTCCGGCTCGTTTAATAACTTTTCATCTTTATCCTCAACATTAAAGTATTCTTCAAGCCATTCATAGTTAAGTTTTTTAAATATCTCCTTATATTTTTTGTTATAGGTAATTATTTCAACGCTTTTCATTAATTTCTGTTTTACTTTTTCATCCATTCTTTGAGCATAACTATTTTGTGTTAATAAGTTTTTTACTGAATCTATCATATTAAAAACATCATAACCGGATTCTGAAATTATTTCCTTGTTAACTTCTTCAATATCATTAAAAAGATCTTGTTCTTCTTTTAGAAATTGTTTTCCTTTTTTACTTAGAAAGGAATGAGATTCACGTTTATCTTGTGTACCTGATCTTGTTTCTATTAAACCTAATTTGTTTAGTTTCCTTAAAGATTGAATTACTGCAGGATGAGTTATTTGAAGATTATCAGCTAGATTTTGTACAGTACTTTTTTCAAAAAGATTTAAGTAGTAGAGTATTGGAAAAAGCGAAGGATCTAAATTAGAATTTCTTTTCTTACAAACATCTGAAATATCTTTCTGTAAAGATTCCCCCAACTTCTTTAAATAATTAGCAAAATTAAAATATTTTATTTCTTCAAAAGCTTTATTATTCATTAAAATCGAAATATAAAGTAATATAAAACGTAAATACTTACATAAATATATTACTAATTATCCATTTAATCAATATTAAATTTTCACTATTAGGTATCTAGTTCGGCAAGTAATTCCAGCAGATCAAATTCTTTTGTTTCGAAAACAATATTATCCTTTTCATCTCTGGGCCAGTCATATTCAGGTCGGTCACAATAAAGCTCAATTCCATTTCCGTCGGGATCAGAAATATAAATTGATTCGGAAATACCGCTGTCAGTTGCACCTTGAACCGGATATTTTTCTTCCCACAATTTTTTAAATGCTAAGGCTAATTCTTTTCTGTTTGGGTATAAAATTGCAAAATGATAAAGACCGGTATGTCCGGGAGGTCTAGGTGTTGCTTTTTCACCTTCCCAAGTGTTAAGTGCAATATGGTGATGGTAATCATTAGCTGAAAGAAAAACAGCTGAATCCCTATACCAGGCTTTTATTTTGTATCCTAAAAGATCTCGGTAAAACTTTAAAGATCTGTTTAAATTCTTTACAGTAAGATGTACATGTCCTATTTGCGTATCAGGGGAAATTTTATAATCCATAAAAGGGTCTCTATTTTATTGAAATAATTGAAAAAAATAAAATTATAAATATGCAGTAGCTTCTATTTCTACAAGTAATTCAGGTAAAACAAGGGCATTTACTTCAACCATAGAAGTGGCTGGTTTTATATTACCAAAGAATTCTGCATGTGCTCTGCCTACTTCATTTTGCAAACTGATGTCTGTTACATATATGCGTGTTCTAATTACATCATTTAGTGTTGCACCGGCTTCTTTAAGTGCTTTTTCAATCTTCTCAATTATAAATTTAGTCTGTTTATAAACATCATTTATTCCAATTATTTTTCCTTCATCAACAGAGGCTGTTCCGGAAACTTCAATTAAATTTCCCATTTTAACAGCTCTGGAATATCCGAACATATTTTCCCATTTAGCTCCGGAAGAAATAAGCTGTTTTTCTATAGGCATAAAATTCTCTAAGATTTATTATTCAACAATTTGTAAATCTATTAGATCAAAAAAAGTATAACCTTGAGGACTTGCAAAATTAGAACCGCCAAGTTCTATAAGTATTTTATCATCAACAGCAGAATTTATATTAAAATTAAGTGTATAAGATGTCCACTCTTTGCTATCAATGTATTTACTCTCTATTCTTGTTCTTTTGTCACCAACCTTGTGATAAATAACCAAACTTCCTGGATCTTGTGTAGATTTTGACCAAAATATTAATCTGTAATTTTTATTACCTTGAGGGGCATTAACTTCTTTAGTTACAAATGCGCCTAAACTTCTGGCTTTTAGAAATATTGAGAATTTTCCCCCATTTATAGGAACATCATTTGAAAATTTTACTATTGGTGGACCGGGACTTACCCAATTATCAATATCTGCATTACCACCCGATTCAAAAGAACTAACTAAAAGTCTGTTTGGTTGTGTATCAATAATTGTCTCAACAGGTGTTACAGTTCTTGTGCAACCTGCAATAATCAATAAAACAAGCGAAAATAGAAATATCTTTGATTTCATAATATCCTCCTATTTATTCAATAAAAAGAAGAGTACAAATATTACAGTAGATACAATTATATTTTCAATAGCTATTTATTGGAATATTGTTAAACAAAATAAAAATTTAATACATTCTAAATCAAAAATAATAAACATTCATATAAATTGTAACAAATTGAGTCTCCAGCTCGTCTATTAGGTAAAGATTAATGCTAAAGCAGATTAAATATAATTCTTTAATAAAACAGCTTAAAAACAAAATATTTAGTTATGCTTTATTTATGGTAAATAACAGAATGGACGCTGAGGATATTACTCAGGAAGTGTTCATAAAACTTTGGGATAATTTTGAAAATATAAATTTAACAAAAGCAAAATCATGGTTGTTAAGTTCTACACATAATTTAAGTATTGATTATATAAGAAAAAGAAAAAATAAAACGAGAGATACAATGGATATAAGTGAAAACAGTATATCTAAAGAGCAAAATTTTTTAGCTGATCCGGAGATCAGTTATAAACGAAATTTATTAAAGGACAGAATTAATAGTTCTATAAAAAAACTGCCTGATAACCTAAAAAGTGTTTTTGTTCTATATGAAATTGAAGGATTTAAATATAAAGAGATCAGTAAAACATTAAATGTACCAATCAACAGTGTAAAAGTTTATTTACTTAGAGCTAGAAAAAAATTACAAGAAGATTTAAAAGAGTTTAGATATGAAAACTAAAAAACAAATAGAAGAAAAGATCTTAGACCAGATTATAAATGCTGCCTACGGTGATGCAACAATTATGCAAAAGATATCTCTATATGTTAAAATGTTATCAAACAAAGAATTAAAAATAGTTTATAACGATTATAAATTAACAGCACAACAAGTGCATAAA
>PFGS01000002.1:0-147 GCA_002783525.1 Ignavibacteriales bacterium CG12_big_fil_rev_8_21_14_0_65_30_8
AGAGGAATGATAATAATAAATAATAAAACTAAGAAAACCGAAAATGTTTTGTTAACTGTAAAACCAAATAAAGAAGTTGATCTAAATTCAAAAAAAATATTTATTAAAAAAATTAATAAACAAGGAAAATACAGGTTATCACGAAAC
>PFGS01000002.1:176-380 GCA_002783525.1 Ignavibacteriales bacterium CG12_big_fil_rev_8_21_14_0_65_30_8
AATTAAAGGTAATTTTAAAATTAGGAATTGGACAGCAGGTGATAAATTTTATCCAATAGGTTTGAAAGGAAGTAAGAAAATTTCGGACTATCTTACAGAACAAAAAATTCCAAATTATAGAAGAAAAGATCAATTGGTATTAACTAACAATAATAAAATAGTTTGGGTTTTAGGCCTTAGATTAGATGATAGATTTAAAATAAC
>PFGS01000002.1:537-1187 GCA_002783525.1 Ignavibacteriales bacterium CG12_big_fil_rev_8_21_14_0_65_30_8
AAGGCAAAACTCCTGTTTTTATCGGTGTGTTAAACGGAGCGTTTATTTTCCTTACAGATTTAATAAAAAATGTTACCATCGACTGTGAAGTTGACTTCTTCAAATTATCAAGTTATGGAGATGCAAAAATATCTTCAGGTAAGGTAACTATGCTTAAGGAACTTAATTGTGATGTTACAGGTAGAGACATAATAATTGTTGAAGATATTGTTGATTCAGGACTTTCTATTAAATTTATTGAAGAATTAATGCAAGAGCATAAACCGGCAAGTATGAAGGTCGCTTCACTATTAGTTAAGCCCGATAGCCTTAGATATAATTTAAAAATTCATTATATTGGCTTTAATATTCCTAGTAAATTTGTAATTGGCTATGGATTAGATTATGCTCAAAAATATAGAAATCTAAAAACAATATATGCCTTAAGTGAGTGAATTAATTAACGAAATTGAAAAAACAAAAATGTAAATATGGAACAAAAGAATAATTCAAACAATGACAAGAAAAATCCTTTAAAATTACCTAAGGGGAAAAAACCAAATAATTCTAACGATAACTTCGACTGGTCAAAAATAATTAAAATGGTATTCGGATGGGGCGCTGTGGTAATTGCTGCCGTAATTGTTATGCAGCTATTCAAAGCCGGAACT
>PFGS01000002.1:1212-5336 GCA_002783525.1 Ignavibacteriales bacterium CG12_big_fil_rev_8_21_14_0_65_30_8
ATCAGTACGAGAAACTATTAAATTCTGATAAAATAGTAGAAGCAAAAATTACAAAATCAGATATTAATGATTATAGTTTTAAAGCAACTTTAAGTTCTGAAGAATCTATCAATATTGGCAGTAAATCAATAAAGGTTAAAAATATTAGTGTTTATATTCCTGAACCAATACTTAAAGATCAGGAATCAATTTGGAAAAACAAAAATATTAAATATTCATTTGAAAAAGATTCAAATGAATGGTTAAATGTTTTACTTGGCTTTTTACCTTGGATACTAATTATTGCAGTGTGGATAATTATTATGCGTAGAATGCAAGGACAGGGTGGTGGATCCAAAGGAATATTTTCTTTTGGGAAAAGTAAAGCAAAATTAATATCCCAGACAGGGGTAAAAGTTACTTTCAAAGATGTTGCCGGAACCGATGAGGCAAAGGTTGAACTTGAGGAAGTAATTGAATTTTTAAAAGAACCAAAAAAATTCCAGAGACTCGGGGGGAAAATTCCCAAAGGTGTATTATTATTAGGACCTCCCGGAACTGGTAAAACATTACTTGCCCGTGCTGTTGCAGGAGAAGCCGGAGTTCCTTTCTTTTCAATAAGTGGTGCCGATTTTGTTGAAATGTTTGTAGGTGTTGGTGCAAGCCGTGTAAGAGATCTTTTTGAACAAGGAAAGAAAAGTGCTCCTTGTATAATATTCATTGATGAAATTGATGCTGTCGGTAGACATAGAGGTGCCGGACTTGGCGGTGGTCACGATGAAAGAGAACAAACGCTTAATCAATTACTTGTAGAAATGGACGGTTTTGAGCAGAACAGTGGAGTAATTATTATTGCAGCAACAAACAGGCCCGATGTTTTAGATCCTGCTTTATTAAGACCTGGACGATTTGACAGACAAGTTGTAGTCGATAGACCTGATGTAAAGGGAAGAGAGGGAATCTTAAAAGTTCATACACGTAATGTTCCTCTATCTTCCAAAGTTAATCTAGAAGTTCTTGCAAAGGGAACTCCAGGTTTATCTGGTGCTGATCTTGCCAATCTAGTTAATGAAGCGGCTTTATTAGCAGCTAGAAAAGGCAAGAAAAAAGTTGAAATGATTGACTTTGAAGATTCTAAAGATAAAGTGATGATGGGAATGGAAAGAAAAAGTATGATAATTACTGAAGAAGAGAAAAAAACTACTGCTTATCACGAATGCGGTCATGTACTTGTTGCACGTATGTTACCTAATACAGATCCTGTGCATAAAGTAACAATAATACCCAGAGGTAGGGCTCTTGGTGTTACAAGCTATTTACCTATTGATGAAAAGCATACATATTCTAAATCTTATTTGGAATCTGTAATTACATATGCATTAGGCGGAAGAGCAGCTGAGAAATTAATTTTTGATCACTATACAACCGGTGCCGGTAATGACATTGAAAAAGCAACAGGTATTGCCAGAAAAATGGTTTGTGAATGGGGAATGAGTGAAAAATTAGGACCTTTAAATTACGGCAAAAAAGATGAAGAAATATTTTTAGGAAGGGAAATTCAGCAGCATAAAGACTATAGTGAAAAAACTGCTGTAGATATTGACGAAGAGATAAAATTAATTGTTAATACAGCAATGAAAAAAGCTGAAAACATATTAAAAGATAATATTGATATCCTTCATAAACTTTCTTTAGAATTACTGGAAAGGGAAATTTTAGATGCACAAGAAATTGATGCAGTTATAAATGGTGAAGAACTTCCACCTGCAGTAAATGCAGAAGAAGAAAAAACTGATAAAGAAGTTCCTGAACATGTAAAAAAATTAATGGAGACAAGAAAAACTAAAGAACCCTCCAAGAAAGATGACAGCAATTGATAACGGAACAATTCATTACAGAGATGAAGTAGTCAGAAAACTAATTCATCTCTGTTCCATTTCTATTCCAATTGTTTATTACTACATTCCTAGAAATAATGCACTCTTAATTTTATTAATTGTAACTTTTTTTGCAATAATTGTTGATCTTTTAAGATATTTTTTACCCACTTTTGCAAAATTATTTTATTCTTTTTTTGGATTTCTTCTTAGAAAGCATGAAAAAGATGTTAAAATAAAAACATTAAATGGTGCTTCTTATGTTTTAATTTCTGCAACAATTTGTGTTTTTATTTTCCCGAAAATATTTGTTGTCACTGCTTTCGGTATTCTTATTATAAGTGATACTCTGGCTGCGCTAATTGGCAGAAAATTCGGGAAGCATAAATTACTTAAAAAAAGTTTTGAAGGAACTTTAGCATTTTTTTTAAGTGCAATTGTTGTGGTTATTGCAACTCCTAAAATTACTGGTAATATTTATGAGTATTTAATTGGATTTATAGCTTGTTTTATAGGTGCAATTGTAGAAAATATATCATTCGGCTGGATTGATGACAATTTATCAATACCTATTTCAATAGGATTAGTAATGTGGTTACTTTACATAATATTTCTGCCAAATGTGGCTTTAATTTTACCAAATGTACCGAGGTAATAATGAAAAAATATGTTACTTATTTTTCTTTTTTTATAATAATAATAACTCTTACATCTTGTGAATTTCCTCAAAAACCTGCAACAGGACCTGAAGATCAAATTTATGTTTTTGCAGATTCTTTAGAATTTGAACAAATAAAACCAGAGCTTTCTTCCACTTTGGAAAAAATTATTTACACTCCTCAACCGGAAAAGCTTTTTATTTTAAATAGAGTAAACATTGAAAATTTAGAAAAATATAAGAAGAAAAAGAATTTAATATTTGCAGCGCCATTAAATTCAAATAATGAAACTTCTAAATTTATTAAAGCCGTAATAGATACAAACCTTAAAGCTAAAATTATACAAGATACTTCTGTTATTATTACTAAATATAATTTATGGGCAAGGGATCAGCTTGTTACTGTTTTAACTGCACAAACTATGGGTGAACTGATTAAGAAAATAAAAGATCAGCAGGAAAGTCTTATTTATGCATATCAAAAAATTTCTGATAAAAGGCTTTATCAAAATTTGTATAACTCTCATTACGAACAAAAAAATATTGAGGCTAAATTCTTAAAAAAATATGGCTGGATAATTTATGTACAGGCGGATTTCCAAGTCGCAAAAGAAGATTCTGCAAATAACTTTGTTTGGATAAGAAGATCACCTAATAGTGACATGGAAAGATGGATCTTTATTCATTGGATTGATAATGCATCTCTTGATTATTTAAATGTAGATTCCATCAAAGCAATTAGAGACGAAATGACCGAAAAATATTATCGTACAACTGATGATAAAGGTTATGTTGTTATTGCTAAAGATTATTTTACAACAAGTGAAATAAATTTTAATGGAAGATATACAATACTTACTCAAGGTCTTTGGGAATTAAATATTAAAGGAATGGGCGGACCTTTTGTAAATTATACCTTTTACGATGAAAAAAGTAAAAGATTATATATGATTGACGGTTCTGTATTTGCTCCAAAATATTTTAAAAGAAATTTGATCCAGCAAATGGATGTAACTATACAATCGTTTTTAACAAAGGGTGAATTGAATAAAGATAGACTTGAAGATCTGCTTGATGCTCTTGATGACTAATTAAAAGTTTTATTGAACATTAGCAGATTAAACTTAAATATCTTAGATATTTTTTCATCAGTCGTCATTTCTCCCTCTAAATTAATAAAAGTGTTCAAAAGAGTTTTATCTAAAATGTTATCAGATAATTTATAAGTACGACTGTTTGATATGTTTTGATTTGCTAAAACAGTATTCTTTAAAAAATTATAATTCTTTTTTAATTCTGTCAGCTGTTTGTTGTTATTCCTAATTTTAATTAGTTGATCCAATATTTTGGTAATTGAATTTCCTTTACATTTTTTATATCCAATCTTTTTACTTAGAATAAAATATTGAACAATAAAATCGATATCAGATAATCCTCCGGGACTTAATTTTATATCAGTAACAGAATTTGAAGTGGAATATGAGATAGGATACATTTTTTTTCTCATTGATTTCATTTCTTTTTTTACTTGCTTAGTGTCTGTTTTATCAATTTTATTGTTAATTGATTTTATCAATTTATTAAATATTTTTTTACTTCCGTTTAAATAG
>PFGS01000040.1:0-4652 GCA_002783525.1 Ignavibacteriales bacterium CG12_big_fil_rev_8_21_14_0_65_30_8
TTTACTTCACCACCTGAGCGTAAATCGACAGCCAGACAATTAAAACCCAACTCATTTAGTTTTATTGCAGTTTCAGAGTATTCACCTCTGCTCCAACCTGCTTGATGGAATAAAATTATAAAGGGGGTTTCAGTTTTATGTGCTAAATAAAGATCAGCCGCTATTGTTAACCCATCGTTAGATTTATAGATTATTGTTTTCTTACCTGCAGGGGAAATTATAATAGTTATAAATAAAAAAACAAAAATAGCTAAAATAGATTTTTTCATTTAATTCTCTCTAAATTGTTGTATTTAAGTTAAGGCTTGTAGATTGTTATTTCAACACTAAAAATTAAAGAGTATTTTAAAATAAAAAAGCCGTCAGTAAAAAACTAACGGCTTAAATTTAAAAACAAGTATTTATAAATTAATTACCGAAAGGGAACATAATACCAATAAAGGCCTGAATTCATTTTGTCTTAATTGTACCTGTATATGTTGGATCATTATTAATATCTGATAAACCAAGTGAATATCTACCTTCAATAAATACTGTACTTGTTCCTGCCGGAATATTTATACCTGCACTAAAAGTTGCACCCCAAATTATATAATAATTATCAAAAACAATAAAATTATATTATTGACTGGACGAAATTATTTTTTACAATAACTTTAAGAATAAGATCAATGTTAAAAAATAGATTTTCTATTCTACATATTTTTTGAAAACAACTGATGTATTATGTCCGCCAAAACCAAATGCATTACTGATAGCATAATTTACTGCTCTGGCTTGAGGTTTGTTGAAAGTATAATTTAAATCACATTCAGGGTCGGGAGTTTCAAAGTTAATTGTAGGTGGAATCATATCATTTTTAATTGCAAGAATTGAAGCTATTCCTTCAACAGCACCAGCAGCACCAAGTAAATGTCCGGTCATACTTTTTGTAGATGAAACATTCATTTTATAGGCGTGTTCACCAAACACTTTTTTAATAGCTTTTGTCTCAGCAATATCACCCAAAGGAGTTGATGTTCCGTGCATGTTAATATAATCAACATCTTCTTTTTTTATTCCCGATGTTTCAATGGCTAATTCCATTGCTTTAATAGCACCTAATCCTTCAGGATGAGGAGCGGTAATATGATAAGCATCGGCAGATAAACCCATTCCTGCTACTTCAGCATGAATTGTAGCACCTCTATTTAAAGCGTGTTCTAATTCTTCAAGAATTATTGCACCAGCGCCCTCACCTTGAACAAAACCATCACGAGTTGCATCAAATGGTCTACTGGCTGTTTCAGGGGTATCATTCCTAACTGATAGAGCTCTGGAGGCATTAAAACCACCTATACCCATTTCATTTACTGCTGAATCCGAACCACCGGTTAACATAACATCAGCAATACCGTTTTTAATTAACATATAACTGTCGATCATATTATTATTTGCTGTTGCACAAGCTGAAACTACACAATAATTAGGACCTCTAAATCCATAATGAATTGACAAAGATCCGGCTGCGATATCCGGAATTAACATAGGTATAAAAAAAGGAGAGATTCTATCGGGTCCTTGTTCATGATTAAGAATAGATTGACTATAAAAGGTATCAATACCTCCAATACCACTTCCAAATACAACCCCTATTTTTGCTCTCTCATCTTCTGTTAAATTTTCATAATTAATTTTACTATCTTCAACTGCCATTTTACTTGCTGCAAACGCATAATGAGCAAAAGGATCCATTCTTCTGGCAGCTTTTTTATCGATATAATTTGTAGGGTCAAAATTCTTTAATTCACAAGCAAATTTTGTTTTAAGTTTAGAAGCATCAAATTTGGTAATAGGTGCAGCCCCGCTTTTTCCTTCCATCATTGATTTCCAAAAAACGTCAACAGTTAAACCTATTGGTGTAACAGCCCCCATTCCTGTAACTACTACTCTTCTGTTTTTGTTGTCCATTTTTTCCTTTTAAAGTAAATAATAGTAATAAAGAGATTACGAAATTTAAATAATTATTGAATAAATAAGTAATTCTATATAGTTAGATATTTAGTCAAGAAGTTTCATTTTTTCAATAATTTATCAAAATCTTCAGATGATAGACGGTAAGTAGTCCATTCATTCATAGGCTTAGATCCAAAACTTTCATAAAAATCTATTGCTGATTTATTCCAATTAAGTACGACCCATTCTATTCTACCACAATTTCTCTCTTTAGCTATTTTAGCTAAACCTTTTAGCAATTCTTTTCCAATCCCTTTACCCCTAAATTCAGGTCTTACAAATAGATCTTCCAAATAAATGCCGGGCTGTGATAGAAAAGTTGAATAGTTATGAAAAAAAAGTGCCTGGCCAACAGGTATTCCTTTGTATTCTGCAATTATAACTTCAGCGTATTTATTTTTGCCAAATAAAGTTTCTCTAACTTTTTCTTCAGTTGCAACCACTTCGTGAGAAAGTTTTTCATATTCAGCGATCTCTTTTATCAGCGAATAAATTAAAGGAACATCTTTTTGAGTAGCCTCTCTTATTTGTATCTTATTCACTTTCTATAACCTTCTTCTTTTTATCTAAGTATTCTTCAATTTTTAGAGCCGCAGATGCAAAAAGATATCCTATACCAGCGCCAATAATTGCACCACCTAAAATATCGGAAGGGTAATGCAGTCCGAGATAAACTCTTGAAATTGCCATAAGTGAAGCAACAACTAAAAGTATAATTTTTAATTTTGGAAAGAGTCTGTAAAAGAACACAGCAGCAGCAAAATTATTAAGTGCATGATTTGAAGGAAAAGAATAACTTCCTGTACAACCTAAAGGAGTTAGTGCATCTGTTAAAACATTACACGGTCTTATTCTTCCCAATAGTGGTTTTATAATGCTGGCGCCAAATTGATCTGATACTAATATTAAAAAAATAGTAGAAATAGCTGCAATTTTTCCTCGTTTACCACCATATTTAAAACATATAAAAAGCAATATTACATAAACCAAATACCAATGATTTACATTTGTTATATATCCAAAAAATTTGTCGAGTATTCCAGTGGAAAGTGTGTGATTGAAAAAATAAAAAATCCCTAAGTCAATCGAATAAAGGAGATCAATCATAAAGTATTAATAAGTTGTTTAATGAATATTTGAATAATAAATAATATTAATGATTTATTGAAATTTATGTTTTTTGAATTCTGACAAAATTACAGCAGATGCATTTGCAACATTTAATGATTCAGCTTTACCAATTTTTGGGATAGTTATTAATTCATCAGATATTTTCAATATTTTGCTGCTTACTCCATTTGCTTCATTACCAAAGATCAATATTGTTTTTGATTTAGTATGAATTTGATAAATATTTATTCCTTTTAATGCTGAGGATGTTATTTCATATCCATTACTTTTTAATTCTGCTAAATCTGAAGTTAAATTCTTACTTGTAAAAATATTCAAATGAAAGATTGAACCTACACTTGCTCTAATTGTTTTTGGATTATAAATATCAGCACAATTTTCACTTATAATTACTTCTTTTATACCGAACCAATCACAGTTTCTTAAGATAGTACCGATATTACCCGGGTCTGAAATATTTTCTAAACATACGACCAAATCCGATGAGAGTTCTTTTTTCCAATTACTTGATTGATCTTGTTTAAAAAATACAGCAGCAATTCCTTGTGGATTTACAGTTTCTGTTATCTTGTTAAAATCTTTTTCTGAAATTATTTCGATGTTATTAATTTTTTTAAGGTAAGGTTTATTATCTTCAAAAAAACTTTTTGTAGCTAAGACATATTCGCATTTATAATTTGAACTTAATCCATCAAAAACCCCTCTTTCGCCCTCTACTAAAAATTTGCCTTCAAGATTTCTAAATTTCTTTAATTTTAGATTAGAGATGGATTTAATTTGAGCCTTGGTTAAAGTCATATAAGTTTATTATAATTTTGTGGTGTATTATTTGTCTGTCCTTTTTCCAGATCTTTCAAATAATCCCACGAGTAAATACCTGTATTATGTCCGTCCTTCCAAAATATTTGAATTGCATAACCTCCAATTACTTTTATGTTTTTAATTTTAAACATATTAGAAGATGTATTTTCTCTTTTGGGTGGCTTGTATGTTTTCAGAAGAACAGTTTCACCTTTGCATCCGGCGCACGGGCATTCATCCCGCAGATAATTAAGTGATATTTTACTTGTATTGTTTTCATCCCAGGTTAGTGATAGACTATCACCAGTAATTTCAATTTTTTTAGGTTTCATAAAATTCAAAATTAAGTGTAAATTTGTATTAGTAAATATTGTATTAGTAAATATAAAGTTAATGTTGCAAAGAAGAGAAAAATAATTTAGTTTTGAACTTCTTATTTTTATCCGTTATCACTACTATTAGCCGGATAAACTGTTTATAAATATTCTGAATTGCTGGTGTAGCCCACCTACATTCATAAATGAATTTCGGTGGACAAACTTCCTTGTATATTAAAACCAAGGAGAACAGGCAGTTACTTTTTAATATTTTTTTTCTTACAATGCTGGTGTAGCTCAGTTGGTAGAGCAGCTGATTTGTAATCAGCCGGTCGGCGGTTCGAATCCGTTCACCAGCTCTTTAAAAGCCCAAAAATGGATTATTTTTTGGGCTTTTTTTATCAATTT
>PFGS01000040.1:4912-5300 GCA_002783525.1 Ignavibacteriales bacterium CG12_big_fil_rev_8_21_14_0_65_30_8
CCTCTGTCTTTGTAAATAAATTTATTTCTGTAATTCCTTTCTAACCCCGAGGAAATAATTTTTGCAACATATTTACCTTGCTGCATTGCAACAGGTGCAATTGCCGGGAGGAGTTCGCCTTTATCATTTTTAACAGCAGCGGCATCGCCAATCACAAATATATTTTCATTACTTTCAATACTTAAATCATCATTTACAATTACTCTACCAATATTGTCTATTTTAGTCTCAAGAGTTTTAATTAATGATGAAACCTTATTTCCTGCTGCCCATAAAATATTTTTAGTTTCTATTAATCTATCAGCAACCAATACTCCTTTTTCATTTATCATTGAAACTTTTTCATTCAATATAACTTCTACTCCGAGATTTTTTAAATCATAGATAG
>PFGS01000284.1 GCA_002783525.1 Ignavibacteriales bacterium CG12_big_fil_rev_8_21_14_0_65_30_8
TACACATTATAATATAATTAGTAATGTTCTGTCACTTGCAGAAATAATGCCTGCTGATAATTTCTGGAGAACAATCAGTTTTTTACCGCTCTGTCATATTTTTGAAAGGACTGCAGTTTATTTTTATATCTATCTATCCAGATCAATAAATTATCCTCAAAATTTAGATACACTTCCTCAAAATATTTTAGAAGTAAAACCACGTTACTTTATTACAGTTCCAAGATTGCTGGAAAAAATTTATGAAAAGATAATTACAAAAGGGCACGAACTTAGCCTGCCAAAAAAAGCGATATTTGGTTGGGCAGTAAATCTGGCTGATAATTTTGATCCTAAAGGATATAATAATTGGTTTTATAATTTCAAGTTATATTTTGCAAGAAAACTTGTTTTTAAAAAATGGAAAGAAGCTCTGGGCGGTGAAATAAAAGCAATTATTTCCGGCTCTGCAACTTTGCAACCAAAACTCGCAAGAATTTTTACAGCTGCCGGAATTCAAATTATTCAAGGATATGGATTGACCGAGACATCTCCGGTTTTAACAAGCAACAGATTTGAAAAAGGTGAATATAATTTAGGCACTGTCGGACCCGCTATACCTGAAGTTGAATTAAAAATTGGTGAAAACAAAGAGATACTTGCTAAAGGTCCAAATGTAACAAATGGGTATTATAATAAACCGGAAGAAACAGAGAAAGCAATTGATAGCGAAGGTTGGTTTCATACGGGAGATACTGGTGAATTTGTTGAAGATAAATTTTTGAAAATAACAGGAAGACTAAAAGAAATATTTAAGACCAGTGGCGGTAAATTTGTAGCTCCTAACCCAATTGAAAATAAAATGAAAGAGTCATTTTTTATTGAGCACATAATGGTAATTGGAGAAAATGAAAAATTTGTTGCAGCAATAATTTTACCTGAATTTGAATTCTTAAAAAGATGGTGCAAAGGGAAAAAACTAAAATTTAATTCCAAAAAAGAAATGATTACTTCTGAAATAGTCAGAGAAAGAATTATGAAAGAAATTAATAAGTACAATAAAATATTCGGTCACATTCAGCAAGTTAAAAAGATCATACTTGTTAACGATCCTTGGTCAGTTGAAACAGGTGAATTGACCCCTACTTTGAAAGTTAAAAGAAACGTGATAAAAGAAAGATATAAAAATGAAATTGAAAAAATTTACAGAAATAATTTATCTGATATAAATAACAAATAAAGAAAATATTATGAAAAGAAAAATAAATAAAATAGCAGTCCTTGGTTCAGGTGTGATGGGCTCAAGAATAGCATTACATTTTGCCAACATTGGTTGTAAAGTATTTTTATTGGACATAGCACCAAGAGAATTAAATGACAAAGAAAAGCAAAAAGGACTTACTTTAGACGATCCTTCAGTCCGCAACAGAATTGTTAATGAAAATTTCAAAAACATTCTAAAAGCTAAACCATCTCCTGTTTATAATAATAAAGTTGCATCACTTGTAACAACGGGGAACTTTGAAGACAATATGAACTGGCTTGCTGAAGTTGATTGGACAATTGAAGTTGTAATTGAAAATTTAGATATCAAAAAAACGGTTTTTGAAAAAGTTGAAAAATACAGAAAGGAAGGAACTTTAATAACATCCAACACATCGGGTATTCCTATTCACAAAATGTTAGAGGGTAGAAGCGAAGATTTCCAAAAACATTTTTGCGGTACTCACTTTTTTAATCCACCTAGATATTTACAGCTATTGGAAATTATTCCTACACCCAAAACAGACCCAACAGTTGTTGATTTCTTAATGCACTACGGTGACCTCTTCCTTGGTAAGACAACTGTCCTCTGCAAAGACACACCTGCGTTTATTGCAAATCGTGTGGGTGTTTTTTCAATCATGGCTGTTTTTAAATTGTTGAAAGAAATGGGATTCACGATTAAAGAAGTTGACTCATTAACCGGACCATTGACAGGTAAACCTAAATCAGCAACATTCAGAACTGCAGATGTTGTTGGAATTGATACCTTGGTGCACGTAGCAAATAATCTTTACAATGATTGCCCAAAAGATGAATCCAGAGAATTATTTAAGATACCGGATTTTGTTGATAAGATGATAAAAAATAATTGGCTGGGCGATAAAACAAAACAAGGATTTTACAAAAAAACAAAAGATGAAAAAGGGAAAAAAGAAATTCTTGAAATGAACATTGAAACGGGGGAATACGGCCCGTCTGTAAAACCAAAATTTGCATCGGTTGCAGCAGCCAAACCGGTTGATGATTTAAAAGATAGAATTAAAATGCTTGTTTCATCAAAAGATAAAGCCGGAGAATTTTTACAGAAATTATATTTCTATGTTTTTCAATATTCTTCAAATCGTATTCCTGAAATAACAGATGAGTTTTATAAAATTGACGATGGAATGAAAGCCGGTTTTGGATGGGAAATAGGACCATTTGAAACTTGGGATGCGTTAGGCGTTGAAAAAACAGTTAAAAAAATGGAAGAGGCAGGAATGAAACCTGCTCAATGGATTTACGATATGCTGGAAAGTGGAGTGAACTCTTTTTACAGCATACACGACTGCAAAAAAGAATATTACGATATAAATTCAAATTCTTATAAAGAAATAGCAGGCATCAAAGATTTTATTATTCTTGATAATTACAGCACTAACAAGCCTGTATGGAAAAATACAGGAACAGTTTTGCACGATATTGGTGATGGAATTGTAAACCTGGAATTCAAAACCAAAATGAATTCAATCGGTAGTGAAGTACTGGAAGGAATAAATAAATCAATTGAAATTGCCGAGAAAGATTATAGAGGATTAGTAATTGGTAATGACGGGCAGCACTTTTCAGCAGGTGCAAATCTTGCAATGATGTTTATGCTTGCAACAGAGCAGGAATATGATGAAATAGATTTTGCGGTAAGAACATTTCAAAATACAACAATGCATATTAGATATTCTTCTGTGCCTGTTGTGGTAGCTCCTCACGGATTAACACTCGGCGGAGGATGCGAAGTATGTCTTCACGCTGATAAAGTTGAAGCTTCAGCAGAAACATATATTGGTTTAGTTGAAGTTGGTGTTGGAATTATTCCGGCAGGTGGTGGAACAAAAGAAATGACACTTCGTGCATCGGATAATTATAAACCAGGAGATGTTAAATTTAATGAACTGCAATGGAGATTTTTAAATATAGCTATGGCAAAAGTTGCAACTTCTGCTAGCGAAGCAATAAAAATGGATATATTCAAAAAAGGAAGAGATAACATTATAATTAATTCCCACCGAGCAATCGCACAGGCTAAAAAATCAGCAATTGAATTAGCTGAAAGAGGATATACAAAACCAATTCAGAGAGAAGATATAAAAGTGTTGGGAAGAGCTGCATTGGCTAACATGTTATTAGGTGCTTATTCTTTCAGTGAAGCACATTACATTTCTTCTCATGACAAAAAAATTGCAGAAAAATTAGCTTACATAATGTGTGGCGGCGACCTTTCAGCTGAAACAAAAGTAAATGAACAATATTTATTGGACCTGGAAAGAGAAGCTTTTTTGAGTCTGATAGGTGAAAAGAAAACTATGGAGAGAATCCAAAGTATTTTAACAACGGGCAAACCGTTACGTAATTAAAACGATTTATAAAATAAATTAAAAGAAAATATTATGAGAGAAGCATATATAGTAGCAGGTTATAGAACAGCAATAGCCAAAGCTAAAAAGGGTGGCTTTCGTTTTTACAGGCCTGATGATTTAGCTGCTGATGTAATTAAACATTTATTAAAATCAGTCCCGGAATTAGATCCCAAAAGAGTGGATGATCTAATTGTAGGAAACGCTTTCCCTGAAGCCGAACAGGGTTTACAGGTAGGCAGGATGATTGCACTTCAATGTCTTCCACAAGAAGTACCCGGTGTGACTATTAACAGATTTTGCGCATCTGGAATTGATACAATTTCAACTGCAGTTGCACGCATAAGATCAGGTATGATGGATTGCATAATTGCAGGTGGAACCGAATCGATGTCAATGGTGCCAATGACAGGTTGGAAATTAGCAACAAACTACAAACTTGCTAAAGATTATCCCGGTTATTATATGAGTATGGGTTTAACTGCTGAAAAAGTTGCTGGAGAATACAAAATTTCGCGCGAAGATCAGGATGAATTTTCTTACTACTCACATATGAAAGCAGTCAATGCTTTAAAGGAAGGATATTTCAAAGATCAAATTGTACCGATAGAAGTAGAAGAAGTTTATTTGGAAAACGGTAAAAAGAAAACCAGAAAAAATATTGTTAAAGTTGATGAAGGTCCAAGAGCAGATTCAACAATTGAAGCACTTGCAAAATTAAAACCTGTATTTGCTGCTGATGGTACCGTAACTGCAGGTAGTGCATCACAAACTTCAGATGGTGCAGCATTTGTTCTTGTTATGTCAGAAGAAATGGTTAAAGAATTAAATTTAACACCAATTGCAAGAATGGTTTCTTATGCACTTGTAGGTGTTGATCCAACAATTATGGGAATTGGACCAATAGCGGCAGTACCAAAAGTATTAAAAAAAGCAAATATGAAATTAGATGATATTGATCTGTTCGAATTAAATGAAGCTTTTGCGTCACAGTCATTGGTGGTAATTAGAACTCTAGGATTAAATACTGAAAAAGTAAATGTTAATGGAGGAGCAATTGCATTGGGTCATCCATTAGGTTGTTCTGGTGCTAAATTATCTGTGCAAATATTTAATGAGTTAAGAAGAAGAAAACTAAAATACGGTATTGTTACTGCTTGTGTTGGCGGTGGACAGGGAGTTGCCGGTATTTATGAACTTTTAAATTAGAATTTTTAATAACAAAGATTGAGAGAAAATAAAATGTCAGAAGAAACAAAAACAATGGAAGTATTAAAAGGCGGAGAATTCTTAATAAAAGAATCTGAACCAAATTCAGTTTTTATACCTGAAGAATTAAATGAAGAACAAAGAATGATTGTTGATACAGCCAGAGAATTTATTGAAAAAGAAATCTGGCCAAAGCTGGACGCAATTGATCATCAGGAAGAGGGTGTTGCTGTTGGTTTAATTAATAAAGCAGGTGAACTTGGTTTGCTTGGCACTTCTGTACCGGAAGAGTATGGTGGATTTGGTCAAGATTTTAATTCTAACACAGCCCTTGCAATGACTCTAGGGACAAGTCATTCAATAGGTGTCTCTTTCGCAGCACATACAGGAATTGGAACTCTTCCAATTATGTATTACGGAACCGAAGAGCAAAAGAAAAAATACTTACCTAAACTTGCCA
>PFGS01000300.1:0-3677 GCA_002783525.1 Ignavibacteriales bacterium CG12_big_fil_rev_8_21_14_0_65_30_8
TTCCGTCACAAAACGGTTTATTTTGTGATGCACCGCAGCGGCACAATGCTGCTTTATTTTTTGCTTCTAATATTTTTCCATCGTGATTAACTAATCTAAAATTTCCGCTTACAAGCAATGGTCCGTTTGAGGATAATTTTATTTCCATAATATTATCCTTTTCAATTTCAGTCTTTTCATCAATTAATTTTAAGGCTCCGGAAGGACAATTTTTAACAGATTGAGCTAATTTATCCTTTGTTGCATTATTTAAATTTACCCAGGGCTTTTTTTCAATATTAAATATTTCAGGTAATTTGTTAACACAGTTTGCAGAATGGGTACAAATATTAGGATCATAACTGATTCCTAATTCATCGTTTTTATAATTTTGAATTTCTTTACTCATTGCTGTATCCTTTATCTTAATATTGATTTTAATGTAGAATTAAAAGTAGGCTTTAATTCAAAATATTTCAATTGAAATTTGATAAATATTTGTCTTCTTTGTTTTTATAATTTAAGTTAATCAATAAATAATATTATATTTATTATATGACAAACACGACTACTTCAAATACAACCATTAAATTTTTTATCTCTGTAATTGGACTGGTAGTTATAGTTTTTATTTTAAAAGAATTAAGCCATATTATAATTCCATTTGTCGTGGCTTATTTTTTATTCTTTTTATACGCACCTATCAGCAACTATTGTGAAAAGAAAAGAATTCCCTCATATCTAACAGTTATTTTTGAAGTAATACTTACAATTATTATTGCCTGGATAATTTCAACTTTGGTTATTGGTTCTGCTATACAATTTGGCAATGAAGTACCCGAATACATAAATAAATTTAATCTTATTGTTAAAAATACTGCTCTTTCATTCGGAATAAATGATCCTTTCTTTAAAGAATTTTCTCTGCAAAAAATACTAAGTAATATTGACTATAAATTGCTTGCCGGAGGTATTTTTACTTCAACATTTTCTATGGTAGGAAATGTACTTATAGTTCTGTTCTTTTTTGTTTTCATTTTTACCGGACATAACACTGTTTATGCCGCTTTTAGAAAAAGATTTGTTAACAAAAAAGTTGAACCCGAATTGAATAAACTGAAATCTAAATATGATATCAATTCAAAAGATTCTAACACGGATTTTTCACACTGGATGGGAAATAAATTTAACATCGAAAAAAATGAACAGGAAGAAAAGCTCTCAAATACTTTTAAAGCAATAACAGAACAAATTCAAAGATATCTGATTTCAAAAATGGCAATTAATCTAGCAGCAGGCATTGTGATCACTGTAATTTTGTCTCTTTTCAATGTTGATTTTCCTATAATTTGGGGATTGTTCGTCTTTCTATTTAACTTTATTCCTGCATTAGGTTCTACAATTGCTTTGTTACTTCCAACACTTATGACATTGGTTCAATTTGAATCCGTAGGATTTGCAATTTTAATTGCAGTTATTTTGGCCGGTATTCAAACATTATTTTTTAATTTGATTGAACCGAATGTTTTAGGAAAGAAATTAAATTTGAATCCTTTGGTTATTTTATTGTCTGTTCTTGCCTGGGCTTATGTTTGGGGAGTTGTTGGTATGTTATTATCTGTTCCGCTTACTGCAATTATTAATATTATTTTATCAAATTCAGAGTCTAAAGATCTAAGGTTTATAAGCGATTTGATGAGTAAGCAATAAACTACTCTAATATCTTTTTTAGGTGAGATTTTAGGTAGTCAAACAATTCTTTACCGATAATAACATCTTCAAAAATATTTTTTATTTTCTCTTTGTCAATTTTATTAAAATCTTCTTTCCTTGGTAATATAAGTGTACCGGAAAGATCAATTGCTGCAGGACTTATTGTTAACGTTTTATCTCCTTTTTCAAAATAACAATCAGGCCTGTGTTTTCTTCTTAAAAAGATATAAATCTCCCAGCCAAATTTTTCATTATAATTTCCTATAATATTTATTAAAGGTTCGTTCTCTTTTTTTACAGCATTTTTAAAAGCAGTATAAATATTATTAAACAAATTTTTAATAAAGTTTATGTCTTTTGATTTAATAAGAATAAATTTTCTTAATCCATCACTGATCCCATAAACATCTTTTCTTCTGCTGTCAACTAACTTTTCTCCATATTTATTTATCAAGCTTTCCGATTCTTTAATAATTATTAGATCTTTTTTTGCAACAGCCTGAAAGTGAAGATGATCTGGCGCAGAAGCTCCACACTGAGCTCCGTTATAAAGAATTGAATAATACCTGCTTACTCTTTTTGCAAGTTTTAAAAATCGATGAAATGAATCATCTATCCTTTGGGGAAAATGTTTTTTGAAAACAATTGTAAAGTGTTCATAAAATACAGGATATGGATTGCAGAGCAATAAAAATTCATTTTTATATTCAAGTCCCAGTTGTTCTTTTGGTAAATTATCTAGACATAAAAAACATTCCCTTTTTTCAACATCTTCTTTTTTAACATTAGCTGTTGTTGATTTGATCCTTTGAGAATTTAACTGGGCATTTATTGTATAACCGTCAAATTGAAATGTTTTTGTTCTTACTTTTTCAAGTGCCGCATATCCTTTTGATAAAAATTTCCAATCGAGTTTTTGATTTCTTAAAAGAACCACCAATGCATCGGCATAATTTTTTGTTTTTAAGAAGCTTTCAACTTCCTTTGAAGAAAAAATTCTTTTCTCGAAAATATTTAGCTCAGTTAATTTCATTTTTTTAATTTAATGCGTTTTCTTATTTCAACTGTTCTTAGCTTATCTTTATAATAATCATATTGATTTTTTTTCATGATCGAAATATCGCTGTCAGTATTTCCTTTCCATCTTCTGCAAATATATAACGGTTCGTATATTCTTCCTACTTTATATTTTCTGGAGATTGCAAGGCAAACTGCATAATCTTCACCGTAACTAACATTTGGAAAGGGGGTTGCTTTCAACAACTTTGTTAAAAATGCTCTTGGTGCACCAAAACCGTTTACTCTCAGCGCATTATTGTGTCCGTTATTTTTAGCCCATTCCTTGTGAGCGATAACACCGGGAGGAATTTCATTTAAATTAAAATCAGTCAATTGATAAGAGCCGATAACCATCCCGCATTTTTCTTTATAAAATCTATCAACAATTTTTTGCAAGGTTTTTCCATTTTTATAAATATCATCACTGTCTAATTGAATAGAAAACCTTCCGCAATTTTTATGCTTTACTGCTTCGTTCCAGCATCCTCCAATTCCCAGATCTTTTCTTCGTGGTATGATGTGAATTATTCTATCATCTTCAGCTGCTAATTTTTCAATTATTTTTTTTGTTTTATCGGTTGAATAATTGTTAACAACAATAATGTTATATGTTTTATCAAATTTCTGGTTTAAAGCTGATCTTAAAGCTTCTTCAATAGTTTTTTCTCTGTTTTTAACGGGAATTATAATTGTGGCTTCAATCTTGTTTTTTTGATTTGGTATGTTAATTTTATTTTGCCTTTGCGGTAAATAAGCATCAATCTTTTTTAAATGATAAATGAATGTTTTTTCTGCTTCTTTTTGTTTGGCTTCATTTTCTTTTTCTAAATATTCAAAATGTTTTTTGCTTTCTGCAGTAGTTTTACTTTCCTCAAATGAATATAAATATTTATTCAGTTTAGTGATCATATTTTTTCTTGAAAATG
>PFGS01000300.1:3700-4061 GCA_002783525.1 Ignavibacteriales bacterium CG12_big_fil_rev_8_21_14_0_65_30_8
TTCCAATGAACTCTGCTTTTAATTTCTTTTAAATGTTTTTCTAAAATATTATTGTTGAACAACAGTAACGGACCAAAATCAAAATCATCTCTTACACTGCCAAATTGATATTCATTTACCGGGTGAATTTTTGTTTTACTTTTTTCTTTTTCAAAATAATTAGAATACATAATTCCCGGATTACTCTTTTCAGCAGCTTTAATTAATCTCTCCGGTGCATTTTTTTCAAAAGATATTTTCCCTTCACTTTTTATTAGCAGTAAATATTTTGTTTTACATTGTTTGGATATTTCCTTTAGTGCATTTAAACTAAAAAAAGAATCGATCACGATAGTGTTTTTGTTTTTTCTTTTTTTATCTA
>PFGS01000300.1:4124-5309 GCA_002783525.1 Ignavibacteriales bacterium CG12_big_fil_rev_8_21_14_0_65_30_8
TTATTGCATCTTTAGATTTTGGGATAAAGATGGTTGTTTGGTTTTTCATTTTACAGATTTAATTTTATGCCGCCCCAAAATTCACTACCGCTCTCAGGCAGGCCCCATTGTGTAAAATAAAGTTTGTCAAAAAGATTATTTGCTCTTGCGTAAACTTCCAGGTTATAATTTGAAACTTTAAAATTGTAAGCGGCCCTAACGTTAGTTACTAAATAATCAGGCAACCTTTCAAAATACAACGAGCCTTCCTTTAATCCGAATTGTGTACCTAAATAAATAAACTCTAAATTAATCTGACTTCTTTCAGTCGGGAAAAAAGAAATGTCGATTGAAGAAATTATTCTGGGTTTATATTCCAGCGTATCTTTAAACTCGCCGGAAGTATTTTTTGCATTTGCATTCATCCAGGTAAAGTTAAATGCAGCTTTAAGTTTTTCAGAAAACTTATATCGAGTTACTGTTTCAATACCGAATGTTCTTACTTCATCTTTATTTATTCTCATAAATTGCTTGCCGGGTAATGTGGCTCTTACAATTCCATCTTTTAGATTTGTATAAAACAAAGAAACATCAAAATCGCCTTTAGTAAATACTGATCTGAAACCACCTTCTATAGTTACAGCTGTTTCCGCTTTTAATGAGGGATTTGCAACAAATCTACCCAAAGCTCCGGAAAATGACTCTCTTAAAGTGGGAAATCTTGCTTTTCTTCCATAAGAAATTCTTAATGATTGACTTTCGTTAAAAGAATGAACCAAACCGATATTTAATCCATAATCATTAATAGAATTTTTAGATGGTTTGTCGCCTGTCTTGGGTGTTGAAGAAAGATCATAAGCAATTCCAAATACTAATGTTGTTTTATCTAAAAAATATTCAAGCTCTCCATTACTGCTTAATATATTCTGTCTATAAATATTTTCTTTATAATTATCACTTAAAATATTTTCTGTGTGTGTAGAAGTGTAACCGCTTAATGATAATTTCAGCATTGCATTATCATTTATCAAAGAAGAGTAAACTATTCTTCCGTTATAAGTGATATCCTTTCCTTTTTCTATATCGTCAATGGAAGTAAAACTAATGTCTTTATACTGATCAATTTGTGTTTTAACAGAAGTACCCGAAAAAGAAAATATTATTTTAGATGTATTACTTCTGGTAGGATAAATTTCTCCATTAAGA
>PFGS01000303.1:0-881 GCA_002783525.1 Ignavibacteriales bacterium CG12_big_fil_rev_8_21_14_0_65_30_8
AATACATTACTGTTCTCTCCTCCGGATATTTCTCGATGACTACCAGGAGGGTCAACACTAGGTGGAAATTTTACAAAGTCTTTTTGAAAATTAAAATTTTGAAGACTAAAACTTGAAGTTAATTCTATGCCCTTACTTAATTTTTTAGAACCTGAAATACCAAAAGACCATCCCGTATCCCAATATGGTAATAATGTGTTCTCTAAAGCAAAAGTGACTCTCCCTCCACTCAGTTCAATTTTATAATCAGATTGAGATAAAGTAAAAGGAAGAAATAAAATAATAAATAAAAAAATATATGAAATTGTTCTTTTCATTATTTACCCCTAAAATTTATTTATTATAACTTAATAGTTCTCAATTATAAAAACAATGGAATTCTGGATATTTAAAATTAGATTTATATTTATAATAACATACCATCTTTCATTTCAAAAACTTTATCTGCAAGATTTACTAATTCTCTATTGTGAGTAACCATTACCAAAGTTTTATTATATTTATCCCTCAGTTCCACAAAAGTTTTATGAATAGCGTCGCTGTTAGTTGTGTCTAAATTACCTGTGGGTTCATCAGCAAAAATAATTTCCGGATCATTAGCAAGTGCCCTTGCAACAGCTACCCTTTGCTGCTCACCACCGGAAAGTTCGGCAGGTTTATGAGAGAATCTATCACTTAGTCCGACTAATTTTAACAATTCTTTTGCTTTATCTCTTGCTTTAGAAATATGTACTCCTTTTATCAAATTTGGGATAAATATATTTTCTTCAGCTGTAAATTCAGGCAATAAATGGTGGAATTGAAAAACTAACCCGATATTTTCATTCCTAAAGCCTGATAATTTTTTTTCATCAAAATCAAAAATATTTTTTTCATCATAA
>PFGS01000303.1:922-2016 GCA_002783525.1 Ignavibacteriales bacterium CG12_big_fil_rev_8_21_14_0_65_30_8
ATGTAAAAGTGTACTTTTACCGGCACCTGATGCTCCAACAATAACGGTAATTTTATTTTTTTCTATTTCCAGTGAAATTGATTTTAATACTTCAAGTTTAACTTCTTTATCAGTTAAATATGATTTTGAAATATTTTCTGCTTTAAGTTTTGTATTCATAATTTTTTAAAGATTATTCCCACTTAATTGCTTTTAGCGGATTTACTTTGGCAGCACGTTTGGCCGGAAAATATGAAGCAAAATATGAAAGTAATAATGAAATAAAAGTAATAATAATAAAATCTAAAAAATTTATTTGAATAGGTAATGCATCAATTTTATATTGAGTTGGGTCTAAAGGATATATTTTATATTGAATTTGTAAAAAGTAAACGAACAATCCCAAAAGTAAGCCTGCTGCTGTACCCAGGATACCAATCAATAAACCCTCATACATAAAAATTCTTTTTATTGAATTCTCTGTAACACCCATTGATCTTAAAATACCAATATCTCTTTTCTTTTGAATAACTGACATTGTAAGTGAACCTAATATATTAAAAGTAGCTACGGCTATTATCAAAGATAAAATTAAATATGCTACCAGCTTTTCAATTTGCATAACTGAGTAAAGATCTTTGTGAAAATCGTACCATGTATCTATGCTGAAAATGTTGTCATGGAGTTTTGTTTGAAGATTTTCTTTAACGGAAAAAGCATTTGAAATATCATCTAGTTTTACATCAAATCCTTGATAGTTATTGTTATAACCTAATAATGTTTGTGAGGTTTTTAGATCTGAAAAGATATATTCTGAATCGTATTTATTGTTTTTTGAGTTATAAATTCCAGTAACAATAAATTTTTGTGTTTTTGGTAAAGTATACTGTAAAATTGATTTTTCAATACCAAAAGGTGATATCAATGAAATAGTATCGCCTACAATTGTTTGAAGTCTGTCAGCAAGAGGCAGACCTAAAATTGCTTTAGGGAGTTGTTTCCCATTTTCTAAATCATATTCACCAAAAATCAATTTAGATTTTATGTCATAAATATCATCATTATTTAAAGTTTGAATTCCTTTTAAATTAATAACTTGAGTTAATTGATCTCTA
>PFGS01000303.1:2108-5202 GCA_002783525.1 Ignavibacteriales bacterium CG12_big_fil_rev_8_21_14_0_65_30_8
ATTATCTTTTGATATAATTTTAATTTGTAGATCAGGAACAAAACTTATTAAATAAGATGTAACAAGAGAACTGAAACCATTAAAAACCGAAATAACAACAATAAGGGCAGCAACTCCAATCATTATTCCAATTGTAGATAAAATTGAAATAATTGAAATAAAATTCAATTTATTTTTTGAAATGACATATCTCTTTGCTATAAAATTTTCAAATTTCATCAGTTGAATCTCAATGTTTTTACAGGATCAATTTTGGATGCAATGTAGCTAGGTATAATTGATGAAATTATGCAAAGGAGAAAAGTAATAAAAGAGACTATAATAAAAATAAGAGGAGATAATTGTATGGGAATTGATGACATTAAATAAACAGAAGATGGAATGGAAATAAAGTTATAGTTTAATTGTAAATAAGCAAGAATATAAGCCAATAAATTTCCAATAATAATTCCGATTAACGATAATATAGATCCATTTATTAAAAATATTTTAATAATTTGATTTCGTTTTGCACCAATTGATCTTAGAACACCAAGCGATGATGTTTTTTCAAGTATCAATATTAGCAATGTTCCAATAATATTAAAAACAGCTACAATTATAATTAATGTAAGCACGATTGGAATTGGCTTCTTTTGTAGTTCTATCCAAGTAAAAATATTTCTGTGCGTTTGATAAATTGTACTAATCTTTGTAGGATATCTTAGATTTTTTTGGATTATATTTTTGGCAGAATCTATCATTGATGTATTAGAAAGTTTAATATCAATACCCGAAATCTCTTCGTTCATTCCAAACAATTCTTGTGCATTATTTAGTGAGATGTAAACATTAATGTCATCATAAGCAGCCATACCGCTTTCATAAATACCTTTAATCTTAAATCTAGTAATTTTGGGTGGATTGGCAGGAGAAGGAATTTTATTATCGTTTAGAGCAAATAAAGTAACTTTATCATCTAATTTTAGATACAATTTATCTGCTAATTTTTTACCAATAATAAGTTCTTTTTCATCTTTGTTATTTAAAAAATTTCCTTTAATTATATCTTTTTTTATACCGCTCCAATTATCTGTAATCTTAATTCCTTTGATGTTTATGCCTTCATTTACTTTTTTATAATTAATTATCGCTAATTGTGACAAATAGGTACTCAAAGAAGTAATATTACTATCTAATTCATTATTAATTGTTTCAATAACTTTATCGCTTTCTGGTATAATTATAGAGTATGAAGAAATTTGAAGATGAGCATCAAAGTCCATCACTTTATTAGAAATAGTATCTTCAAATCCTCTTAAAATACTTAGTGCTAAAATTAATGTAGCTACGCCCAAAGCTATTCCTAATATTGTTACAGTTGAAATAAATGAAATAAATTTAGATCCTTTATGTGAGAAAATATATTTTGATGCTATGAAATAGTGAAATGACATTTGATGTAATTATTTAAATAATATTGAAAATAATTTAATAAAAGTAATATAAAAACACTTGAGAAAAGTGATTGAACCCATAATCGGTTTTATTATAAAATCAGGTAAATATTTAAATATATAAGCTTAAAATAAATTGTTTTAAAAGTAATTAAACTTTATATTTGGTATTCTTATTTTTAAATAGTTGTTCAAATTTTTATTAAAAGATGACAATCGGGGCGTAGCGTAGTCCGGTTATCGCGCCTGCTTTGGGAGCAGGAGGTCGCAGGTTCGAATCCTGCCGCCCCGACAAAATTAAATATTGTTCTTTTTGTAATTTAAAATTAGATGTAAGTTTGCTAACCTGCGCCCGTAGCTCAATTGGATAGAGCAACAGCCTTCTAAGCTGTAGGTTAGTGGTTCGAGTCCACTCGGGCGTACTAAAGGAAACAACAAATATCAATTTCAAAAATTCAAATAAGCTTAAATACTTAATTGGATATTAAAATAAATAAAACTTTAGAAATTGAATATATTTATAAATTGAGTTTTGTGATTTGATTATTTCTTAAATGGTGGGCGTAGCTCAGTTGGTAGAGCATCAGGTTGTGGCCCTGAGGGTCGTGGGTTCAAGCCCCATCGCTCACCCTCCAATTATTTTTTTTCTGGCCCCATCGTCTAATGGTTAGGACCTCGCCCTTTCACGGCGGTAATAGGGGTTCGAATCCCCTTGGGGTCACCAAATAAGAAGAGTTGTTAGTTATAGCAACTCTTTTTTTTATTTATAAATTTAATCATTTCATACTAAATAATAATCTGGAATTTGTTTAAATTATTAATAAATAATATTTATTATAAATGAAAAGAAAAAATTCACCTGATATCAATCTAAACCTTAATGTAAGAGGTTTATCTCAATCTGCAACATTATATATAAATGAAAAAAGTAATGAACTACTAAAACAAGGCAAAACAGTTTATAAGTTTGGCCTCGGACAATCACCATTTCCCGTTCCTCAATCAGTAGTTGAAGAATTAAAAAAAAATGCACATCAAAAAAATTACTTACCCTCAAAAGGTTTAACCGAACTAAGGGAAGCTGTTGCAAATTATAACTGCCGTCAAGATAAAATTTGTTATTCTACCGATGATGTATTAATTGGCCCAGGTTCTAAAGAGCTGATGTTTTTGTTACAATATGTTTATTATGGTGATATATTAATTCCTACTCCGAGTTGGGTTTCTTATTCACCTCAAGCGCATATTATTGGAAGACAAGTACATTGGTTATGTACTTCAAAACAAAACAACTGGTTGTTTACTGCAGAAGAATTAGACAAGCAATGTAATAATGATTATCTAAAGCCAAGAATTGTTATCCTAAATTATCCCTCAAATCCTGTTGGTGTTACCTATACTAAAGAACAATTAAAAAAGATAGCAGATGTTGCTAGAAAACATAAATTGATTTTACTTTCAGATGAAATCTATGGGGAACTTCAACACAATGGTAAACATATTTCAATAGCAAAATATTATGGAGAAGGAACCATAATTAGCAGTGGTTTAAGCAAGTGGTGTGGGGCAGGGGGCTGGCGTTTAGGCACTTTTACTTTTCCTGAATCATTAAGGTGGTTATTGGATGCTATTGCTGTAATGGCAAGTGAAACTTTTAC